>NZ_BDGJ01000197.1:28363-61619 GCF_002207765.1 Calderihabitans maritimus | reverse complement strand
GACGAGCCGGCGGGCTGTTATGAGGATATCGAGCACGCCGATACCTTTATCTTCTGGGGCTGCAACATGGCGGAACAGCACCCGATTCTCTTTTCCCGGGTCACTGACCGGAAGCTGTCCAACCCTGGTGTGAAAGTTATCGACATCGCTACGCGCCAGACCAGGAGTACCGAAATTGCAGACATGTACCTGGAGTTTAAGCCGGGTACTGATTTGGCTATCATGAACGCCATGGCCCATGTGATTATCAAGGAGGGCCTGGTGAACGAAGAATTTGTCAGCAAGTACGTCAAGTTTAAAAAAGGGAAGGAGAATATCGGCTACGGGCTGGAAGATAAGTTTAAGTTCAAGGATGAACCTCAGGAAATTACCTTTGAGGAGTACAAGCAGTTTGTGGAAAAGTACACGCCTGAATATGCGGAAAGCCTGAGCGGAGTACCTGCGGACAAGATTCGGGAAGTAGCACGGCTGCTGGCCGACCCCAACCGGAATACCATATCTTTCTGGACCATGGGCTTTAACCAGCACGTTCGGGGCACCTGGGCCAACAACCTGGTCTATAACCTGCACCTTTTAACGGGTCAGTTTGGACGTCCCGGCGCAACCGCTTTCTCCCTGACCGGGCAGCCCAGTGCCTGTGGAACCGCCCGGGAAGTGGGTACCTTTGCCCACCGTTTACCCGCCGATATGGTGGTGACCAATCCCGAGCACCGGGCTATCGCGGCGAAGATCTGGGGTGTGCCGATAGAAAAAATTCCGGCCAAGGTTGGCCTGCATACGATAGAAATGTGGCGGGCTGTCGATCGGGGAGAAATCAAGGCGATGTGGGTAATGTGCGCCAACCCGATGCAGTCGCTGCCCAACCTGAACCGTTACCGCAAGGCGCTGGAGGATAACAAGACCTTCCTGGTCGTTTCCGATGTCTACCCGACCCAAACCACAAAGCTGGCTGACGTTATTCTTCCCTCCGCCATGTGGGTGGAAAAAGAAGGAATGTACGGCAATGCGGAAAGGCGCACCCAGCACCTGGCCAAAGCCGTCGACCCGCCCGGGGAAGCCAGAGATGACCTGTGGCAGATCGTGGAGATTGCCAAGCGCCTGGGGTACGGAAAGCTGTTTGAGTACGACGACCCCAACCTGAAAAAAGCCCTCTGGGAGGAATACCGCAAATTTGGCGAGGGCAGGGGCCACGATTATGCTCCCTACGAGGAATATGTCAAGGCCCGGGGTCTGCAGTGGCCGGTGGTCAACGGCAAGCCGGTGAAACGGCGCTTTGTGGCCGGCGAAGATCCCTATGCCAAGGCACCCTTTGACTTCTACGGTAATAAGAAGGACGAACATAAGGCCATCATTTGGGCCCGTCCCTACGAGCCGCCGGCAGAGAGCCCCGATGAGGAATATCCGTTCTGGCTGTGCACCGGTCGGGTTCTGGAACACTGGCATACCGGTACTATGACCCGCAGGGTGCCTGAACTTGACCGGGCCGTCCCGAGGGCTTACGTGGAAATTAACCCGGAAGATGCCAAGGAACTGGGCATCAAACAGGGGGACAAAGTTAAGCTGGTTTCCCGCCGGGGTGAGGTGATAATTGAAGCGGAAATTAACGGTCGCGGCAAACCTCCTCGCGGGTATCTGTTCGTACCCTTCTTTGATGACGAAAGGATAATCAACCTCGTGACCATAGACGCCTATGATCCCATTTCCAAAGAACCTGATTTCAAAAAGTGTGCCGTGCGTATAGAGAAAGTTTAAATTTAAAGGAGGATGCCCGTGCCGCAGGAAGAAGAACGCTTATCGAGACGCAAATTATTCGGACTGGTTAAAGATAAACTTGTTGGCGCGGGAAGTGCTGCCCTTCAGGTGGCCGCTCCCAAATTGGCGAGCGGCCTCCTCCGGCCTCCCGGTGCGGTAGAAGAAGAAGAGTTTCTCGCTACCTGCCGGCGCTGCGGGAAATGTATCGAGGCCTGTCCCGGCGGAGCCCTGCGGGAGGCCGGCCCGGAGCACGGGCTGGCCCTGGGGACCCCTTACCTGGTCCCCGGGGAGGTACCGTGCTCCCTCTGCCTGACTTGTCAGCAAGTATGTCCCAGTGGAGCAATACAGTCTCTGGCCAGAGATAAGGTCAGGATCGCGGTCGCGGTAATTAAACGGGATAGATGCCTGGCCTGGCAGGGCGGCATGTGCCGGGCCTGTTACGATCGCTGTCCGGACCGGGGCCGGGCTATGGTGCTGGAGTCCTTCCGCCGGCCGGTGATCCGTGAAAGCGACTGCTCCGGCTGCGGAAATTGCGCTCATGCCTGTGTTCTTAAACCCGCGGCCATAGTAATGAAACCTGTGGAGAAAAGGGGGTAGCTCATATGTTCCAGAAGCGGAAAGGTTACGTGCTGGCGCTTGTTCTTGTGGTAGTCGCGCTGGGGGTCTTGGTTGCCGGTTGCGGTCAAAACCAGCCACAGCCTGCTGAAACGGAAAAGGCCCAGCCCACTGTATACCCGCCGGTCATTACTCACAGTTTAGAGGGTAGGGTCGGCCAGTGTCTCGTGTGCCACGAAGAGGGCTCGGGGGTTGACGCACCTAAAACTTCGCACCCGGAAAGGGCCAACTGCCAGCAGTGTCACGTGGCTCAGGGAGCAGAGCAGCAGTAATAACAAGGGGGAAATAATCATGGTTATCTCCGGTATTTTGGTGAGAGTTAACCCGGAGGACGTTCAAAACGTGGTCAGTTATTTGGAAACTATCCCGGGAGTATCGGTTCACGGTGTCTACGAGGATTCCAAAATTATAGTCGTTCTGGAAACCGAAACGACTGAAGAGGCCCACCGCATTACCAGCCACCAGATGGCCGGCGCTGAAGGAGTGCTGGGGGTCTACCTTGCTTACTGCAACTTCGAAGATGAAGTTTTAGGTGAGGACAGGGAGCAAGAAGTCCACTAAACGTACCCGGCGGCACGTATACCGGGCGGTGTACAGGAGGTGACAGGGATGTTCGGTATTCTCCCCAGTATCGGCGTACCCGAACTGATTCTGATACTGGTACTGGCGTTACTCATCTTCGGGCCGGGAAAACTTCCGGAAGTGGGTAAGGCGGTAGGAAAGAGTATTCGGGAGTTTAAGAAGGCCTCCCAGGACGTGAAAGAAGAGGTAGACAAGGTTTTCGAGGAGCCGGTCAAGTAAACTGCCGCCGGCATTCCATTCGTGGTTTTTCCATGGCATCAGCTGGAAAGTAAAAAAATTCGAGAGCAGCAATCCGCCTGCTGAGAAGCGGGCGGTTTTTTTATATCTCAATTTCCTTTTTCAGGCAGGAAAATGTGAAATCATAGCGAAATATATAAAACCGTGGCGGTTAATAAATTCCGTCCTCATCAGGGGGAATAACCGGTGCGCAACGGACATCCGCGAACGTGGTTCAGTTTCATTTTAATGCTTGGAGACCTGTTGCTGGTCAATGCCGGCTTCATTTTGGCTTTCTTGATCCGCTTCCAGGGGAAACTGCCTGCCACCAACTTTGATCCTTATCTAAAACTCTTTCCCTGGATTACCCTGGCAGCGGTTATCTTTTTTAATGTATACGGGCTCTACTACACCGTTCGCCGCAGTTGGAGAGACATCCTTTCCTCTCTCATCTGCTCCGTGGGCCTGATTTTCTTGATCAGTGTAGTGCTATCCTACATGGCCCGGGGCTTTGCCTTCCCGCGGACGGTGTTTTTCCTGGCGGCGCTGCTGCAGCTTGCCTTACTGGGCGCCTGGCGCCGCTTCATGTGGAGATGGGAGAGAAAGCTTCACGGCTCCAAGAAAGTTATAGTGGTGGGAAGATTACTGGAGGCGCAGGAACTGGCCGTCAAGCTTTCCCGAAGCTCCGAAGGAGTGTTCAACATACAGGGGATAATAGGAGATATTCCCTTACCGGAGGCAAAGCAAGGACGTGATTTCTATCCGGTACTGGGTTCATGGGAAACGGCGGAAGAAGACCTGTTGAAATGCAGTCCCGACCTGGTCTATGTCTGTTCCTCCGTTCCTCAGGAGCTCAAGAAAAAGATTATAGCCTCTTCCCTGAGCAGCCCGTGGGAAGTGTACCTGGTACCCGACCTGTACGACATCATGGTAGTCCAGGCTACCCTGGACCAGATCGATGACACTCCGGTTTTTCACGTAGGCAGTGTCCGGCCCAAAAACGGCCTGCAGTTCGGAAAACGCCTGCTAGACGTATCTATTTCTGCCGCAGGCCTGGTACTGGCCTTACCTCTCATGCTTTTGATAGCCTTGGCCATCAAACTGGATTCCCCCGGTCCCGTCTTTTACACCCAGGAAAGGGTAAGCTACCGGGGTAAAACGTTTAAACTTATCAAGTTCCGCACCATGGTTAAAGATGCCGAAAAATACACCGGACCGGTGCTGGCCGCGGAAAACGACCCGCGCATTACCCGGGTGGGTAAGTTTCTCCGGGCCACCCGGCTCGACGAACTGCCGCAGCTCATCAATGTCCTCAAAGGCGAGATGAGCCTGGTCGGACCCCGGCCGGAAAGGCCCTACTTTGTCCGGCAGTTCGAAAAACAAATACCCGAGTACGCTTACAGGCACATAGTCAAGTCGGGAATTACCGGCCTCGCCCAGGTGGCAGGCAAATACAGCACCAGCCCGGAGGACAAGCTGCGCTATGACTTGCTTTACGCCAAAACAGCTTCACCGTTGCTAGACCTGCAAATTTTGTTTCAGACAGTGAAGGTGCTGTTGATGAAGGATAAGGCTTCGTAAATGCAAATGAAATTCGTACCTAACAAGTAACGGGGGTTGCGTTGTGGGAGCAAGAATTCTGGTTACGGGTGGCGCCGGTTACATCGGCAGCCATGTGGTTAAGGCTCTCGGTAAAAGAGGATTTAATGTTTTAACTGTGGATAACCTCTCCACCGGTCACGACTGGGCGGTCTTGTCGGGAGAATTAGTTGTGTGTGATTTGCTTGATAAAGAGAAATTGAGGGAGGTTTTTTCTGTTTTCAGGCCGGAGGCTGTAATCCACTTCGCAGCATCAATCATAGTTCCGGAATCGGTAAAGCTACCGCTGCAATACTACACCAATAATGTTGTAGGTACGCTGAATCTTTTGAATGTAATGCGAGAGCATGGGGTAAAGAAATTTATTTTTTCTTCTACTGCAGCGGTATACGGCATCCCGGCAGACATTCCTATAAAGGAAGAAACACCTCTAAATCCCATAAACCCCTATGGCAGCAGTAAAGCAACGGTAGAACGGGTGCTAAAGGACATGTCCCATGCTTCAGATATAGATTACGTTGCCCTCAGGTACTTTAACGTAGCGGGAGCCGACCCGGAGGGAGAATTGGGAGAAGCTAAAGAAAGCGCCACCCACCTGATTACCATGTGTGTACGAACAGCGGCGGGTATTCGACCGTACCTGAATATTTTTGGAACTGACTACCCTACTCCTGACGGTACTTGTGTTAGAGATTACATTCACGTATCCGACTTGGCGGAAGCCCATATCGCTGCGCTGGAATACCTTTTGGATGGTGGAAGTAGCGATGTTTTTAATTGTGGGTACGGTAGAGGCTATTCAGTACTGGAAGTAGTAAAAATCGCTAAAAAAGTTACGGGAGTGGACTTCCCGGTTGAGTATGCTGACAGGAGACCAGGCGATCCGCCCGCTTTGGTGGCTCACGCTCAAAAAATCAGGGACAGGCTGGGTTGGCAGCCGAGATATGATGATCTGGAGTATATTATAGCGACAGCCTGGCAGTGGGAGAAAAAGCGGGTGACTATTCTTTTATAACATTCAATACTTTCAATACTTTTATAAATACTTTAATTTAGGTATGTCATTGGGGGTTATTTTTGTGAAAGTTAGCGTTATTGGCATGGGCTACGTAGGTCTAGTTGCTACTTGTGCCTTAGCCAACTCTGGACATGAGGTTATAGGTATTGAGAAGGATGTGAATAAACTCACGAAGTTGAGGCAAGGTAAATGTCCAATTTTTGAGCAAGGTCTCGACGAGCTTTTGCAGAAACTAATCAGTGAGAACAGAATAGCTTTTAGTTCCGGCATTGAAGCTGTTAACGGTTCAGATATAGTGATGTTGGCAGTAGGAACACCCGCGATGCCGAATGGGCGTGTTGACCTTTCGCAAGTTTATGGGGTAGTAAGCGAATTGGTTAAGGTTCTTGATACTCCGACTATTTTAGTTATGAAGAGTACTGTACCCCCGGGAACTGGGGAAAGTATTTGTCAGCGCTATTTAAAGAATACCAAGGTACCTATTGCTTATATTTCTAATCCAGAGTTCCTTCGGGAAGGACAAGCTCTTAAAGACTGGTACTACCCCGACAGAATTGTTATTGGTGGGGATGATGACTCGGCCATAGAGCAGGTAAAAAGACTTTATGGCGACATAGATGCTCCCATCCTTGTCATGGGGATTACCAGTGCGGAGATGGTCAAGTACGCTTCCAATGCATTTTTAGCGACAAAGATTTCGTTTATCAATGAGATTGCCAACCTTTGTGAGCTTGTCGGAGCGGATATTGATGAAGTGGCTCCTGCTGTAGGCATGGATAGTCGGATTGGAAAGGAATTCTTGCGAGCAGGACTGGGATATGGAGGTTCCTGCTTTCCTAAGGATACCAAAGGTCTTGACTATGTTTCTGTATTCAAGGGATATAATTTTCGATTGCTAAAGGCGGTTATTGAAGTTAATACCAATCAACGAATCCGGGCTGTGCGGAAATTAGAGAGAGCCCTGGATGGGCTGGCAGGAAAGCACGTAGCGATATTAGGTTTAGCTTTTAAGCCAGGCACGGATGATATCCGCGAAGCTCCGTCCCTGGATATCATACCATTACTTTTGGTGGAGGGGGCTACCGTAACAGCGTATGATCCTCTTGCTACCGAAAACGCAAGGAAGGTACTTCCTCCAGATGTTAAGTTTGCGGACAACCCTTATGATTGCATAGAGGGTGCTCAGGCGGTTTTACTCGCTACCGAATGGCCGGAGTTTAGTCAGTTAGATTGGTTACAGGCTAGGACACGGATGAAATCACCTTATGTGATTCTTGACGGTCGTAACGCTTTAGAAAAGGATGAGTTGAATCGTTTAGGTTTTCAGTATTACGGAATTGGGAGATAGGTTCGAAGGTGGGATTTAGATGATATTAGAATTAATTTTCTGGTTACTAGTAGTTCTAATTATTTACATTTATCTAGGTTATCCTGTACTTATTTATATTTTAACCTTCTTTAAGAAGAGAACAATAAGACGAGATGATAGTTATTTACCGACTGTAACCCTTATTATATCAGCATATAACGAGGGTAAAGTTATTCGCTCCAAAATAGAGAATACGCTGCAGCTAAGGTATCCTAAAAACAAATTAGAAGTTTTAGTTGCTTCCGATGGTTCAACGGATGAGACGAATGAGATTGTAAGAGAGTTTGAGGCTGATGGTATTAAGTTGTTAGCATTTCCCGAAAACCGAGGCAAAACAATTACTCAAAACGAGGCTGTTAAGCATGCTAGTGGTGAAATTATCGTTTTTTCTGATGCTAATGCTATGTATGCTTCTGACGCTATCCATAAGCTGGTGAGAAATTTTGCGGACCCGAGGGTAGGTTGCGTTTGCGGTGAGTTGCGTTATAAGCGTGAGGAAGACAATGTTGCTGGACAGGGAGAGGGTCTGTACTGGCGTTACGAACAATTCTTGAAGTGTATAGAAAGTGCGTTGGGAAATGCTTTAGGAGCTAACGGATCTATTTATGCTTTACGTAAAGAACTTTATTATCCGTTACCAGCTGAGATAATTAGTGATTTTGTGGAGCCGCTAATGATTGTAGCACAGGGATATCGAACCGTTTATGAAGATGAGGCAATTTCTTATGAAGAACCGTCGTCAACTTACCAAGAAGAGTTCAAACGGAAGGTCAGAATTATTACCCGAAGTTTCAGGGGTTTACTTTACGTAAAACACATGCTCAACCCTTTCCGTTATGGCTTATTAGCCATCGGTTTATTAAGCCATAAGTTACTTAGGTGGTTAACTGGGTTCTTTTTACTGATCTTGTTAATCACTAATTTTCTTCTCGCTTTTGAAAACGGGTTTTATCAAGCCTCTCTAATTTTGCAATTAGCATTCTACCTGATAGCCTATTTGGGATATTCTAAGCGTTATACTTCTAAGTTCTTTATGATTCCTACTTATTTTTGCATGGTTAATTATGCTTCTGTTTTGGGAATTCTGAGGTTTTTCCATGGTGATAAAATGACTTCGTGGCAACCCGCTCGCAGATAAATCTATACTAGAAACTTACAGTTTGCTGTGTTGCGAAAGTGCGGTCATAATTGAAGGTGGGGAAATTTTATGAAAGTTAGAAAAGCGATTATTCCGGCAGCCGGTTTGGGAACTAGATTTTTACCTGCCACCAAAGCACAGCCTAAAGAGATGCTTCCAATAATAGACAAACCTGCCATACAATATATAGTGGAGGAGGCTGTTGCTTCCGGTATCGAGGACATCCTTATAATAACCGGCAGAAACAAGAGGGCGATTGAAGATCATTTTGATAAATCAGTTGAGCTGGAGCTGACTTTGAAAGAAAAAAACCATAAGAAACTGCTTGAGATGGTACAGGATATCTCGAACTTGGTAGACATTCACTATGTCAGGCAGAAAGAACCTAAGGGCTTGGGCCACGCAGTCTATTGTGCCCGCAAATTTGTAGGAAATGAGCCTTTCGCAGTACTCTTAGGTGACGATATTATCCATAGTAAGGTTCCCTGCTTGAAGCAAATGCTTCAATTGTATGATAAGTATCAGAGTACAATAATTGGAGTACAAGAAGTACCTGTGCAGGAAGTGCGTCGTTACGGTATAGTCAAACCTGTCCCTGTAGGTGAGAATCTGTATAAAGTGGACGACCTGATTGAAAAACCTACTCCGGAACAAGCACCTTCCACATTGGCCATTATGGGAAGATATATTATTGATCCTGCGATTTTTGACATCCTTCAAAACACTGAACCCGGCGCGGGCGGGGAAATCCAGCTTACCGACGCCCTGAGAAACTTACTCCGGCAACAGCCAATATACGCGTACGTTTTTGAGGGCAAAAGGTACGATGTAGGTGATAAGTTCGGTTATTTACAGGCGATTGTTGAATTTGCCTTGCAACGGGAGGAGATTAATGCACAATTTACATATTACTTAAAGAATCTTATTAGAGAACTGGGCACCTAACCCCCAAAATTAAGCACTTGTTGTACATACAACAGTTGCAGAACCTTGAAGCCTGGAAAGCTTATTTTCTTCAGTTCACTAATATGCATTCGAATCTTGACAGGCCTACCATTCATTGGTATACTGTTCAGCAGATGAACGTTCAATAAATGAACGGTGCTGTCTACCTGAGTAGCAAAGTTTGAGGTATGTACCATGAGTAACGAATATGAAATTTTAAGCCACCTGGAAAAAAATGAGGTTACTTCTCAGCGTAAGATCGCGAGAGGGACGGGCCTTTCGCTAGGTACCGTCAACCTTCTGCTAAAAAGAATGGTTCGGAAGGGCCTGGTTAAAATCGAGCGGCTTAATGCTAAAACCTTACGTTACATTATTACTCCAAAAGGAATGGCGGAAAAAACCAGGCTGGCTTACCAGTACATGAAAAATTCCTACCGGCAGATTGTAAAAATAAGCGAGGCTTTAGAACAGGTCCTGGAGGAAAGGAAATATCAGGGCCAGCATGATGAAGTGGTTTTTCTTGGGCCCCGGGATGAAATTCTGGAAATACTTAAAATCGCCGCCGGAAGACTTAACATAAAATATATAATCGCTGAAAGCTGGGAGGAACTGAAAGTAAAGCGAAACGGCACGGAGGACGTGCTGATTATCACGTGGATATCTTATTCTGATGAGAAGTTTTCTGCAGATGAAAATGTTATCAATATTCTTGAAAAGATCTAAGAGGCTGGTTCTATTATAACCGGGAAGAAGTGGCATTCAGGCGGCGGGTGGGAAAGGGCACCTAATGTTTCTGGGGTGTCTTGAATCTCGCGCCGCGGGATGGACAACCCCATATCTTTACGTGCTTTCGCCGGAACTTCCCGACCTGCAACCGGTCGGAACTGTCTCTGGTGCAATAATGTGCTGCCGAAACGATACCAGTGGCCATGGGAACTTGGACGGGGTATTGAACTGGCAGCGGAAGAAGAAAGCGACTGAAAATATAAGGAGGGCTTAATCAGGTGAAAAAAGTGGTGTCAAAGCAGGTGCCAGCAGAACCTAATCCGCCCTACGGGGGCGTGCTAAAAGAGCTTATAGCTGAACAGTCAAGAATAGCGGAACTGAAAAAGGAGGCAGTCTACCTTCCCTCATGGGATCTTACGCAGCGCCAGTTATGCGACCTAGAACTCCTACTTTGCGGAGCCTTTTCCCCGCTGGAAGGTTTTTTGTGCAGAGATGACTACGAAGCTGTATGCAGACAAATGCGGCTCACAGACGGTACCCTTTGGCCTATCCCCGTAACTCTTGATGTAACCGAACAATTTGCTTCTTCTCTTGATAAAGGGGATAAGATTGCCCTTCGCCATCCAGAAGGGATGGTTCTGGCCGTTATGACGGTTGAAGATGTATGGAAACCTGATCTGCACGCCGAGGCGGAGTGCGTTTATGGTACCGCAGACGAGGCCCATCCTGGTGTATTCCAGCTTTTCCGCCAAACAAATCCTGTGTACGTTGGAGGCTCTCTGGAAGGCCTTGAACTTCCTGTGCATCATACTTTCAAGAAACTGCGGCATACCCCTGCCGAACTCAGGAATATTTTTAAGAGTTTGGGTTGGGCACGGGTAGTAGGCTTTCAGACTCGCAATCCTATGCACAAGGCTCATGTGGAACTGACCAGACGCGCAATGGAGGAGGCGGGTGCAAGCCTCCTGATACATCCGGTCGTGGGGCGTACCAGCCCGGGTGATATCGACTATTTCACGCGAGCGCGCTGTTACCAGAGAATCATGAAATACTATCCGGAACAATCAGCAATGTTAAGTTTGCTGCCGCTGGCAATGAGGATGGCAGGTCCCCGGGAAGCGCTTTGGCATGCTATCATTCGTAAGAACTATGGTTGTACCCACTTTATCATAGGAAGAGATCACGCAGGCCCACGGCGCACGGATAACGGCGAAGCCTTTTATCCTCCCTATGCTGCCCGGGATCTTGCGCGGAAGCATGAGGATGAACTTGGTATTACGATTTTGACGTATGAGGAAATGGTTTATGTGGCGGATTTTGACAGGTACATGATGCGTTCCGAGCTACCTGAGAAAGCCAGATTCCTCACTCTTTCAGGCACTGAGCTTCGCCGGCGACTGCGGGAAGGACTTCCGATACCAGACTGGTTTTCCTATCCAGAAGTCATTAACGAGTTGCGTCGGGCATATCCTCCCAGGGCAGAGCAGGGATTTACTGTGTTTTTCACAGGACTTTCTGGCGCTGGGAAATCCACGATAGCGCAGATCTTGATGGCAAAACTGATGGAAGATGGGCACCGAAGGGTGACACTTCTGGATGGGGATATTGTTCGCAAGCATTTATCCAGTGAACTGGGCTTTTCTAAACGCGACCGGGATTTGAATATCAAGCGGATCGGGTTTGTGGCGAGCGAGATTACTAAAAATGGGGGTGTAGCTATCTGCGCGCCCATTGCTCCATACAGAGCTACGAGGCGGGAAGTACGCGAAATGGTCAGTCAGCACGGTGGATTCATAGAGGTATATGTGGCCACACCTCTAGAAGTATGTGAAGCAAGGGATAGGAAGGGCTTGTATGCCAAGGCGCGAGCCGGTCTCATTACTAATTTTACTGGCATTGATGACCCGTACGAACCACCGGAGAATGCAGAAGTAGTTGTTGACACGTCCAGGATTAGTGCGGAGGAAGCAGCAAACCAGATTCTGTCGTATCTGGAGAGTCAAGGATATATTGGCAACCAAGGCTAAGTTTGAAGCTTAGGCGGGACAGCAATCATAAGTTCAATTCAAACTCGGAAAGGTGTCGGCAAATGAACCTAGAGAAAGAATTGCATGTTGCAAAAGAACTTGCCATTGAAGCCGGACGAGCAATCATGGAAATTTATAACCAGGACTTTGAAGTGGAATGGAAAACAGACCTATCCCCACTGACAGCAGCAGACAAGAAATCAAACGAAATAATTGTGAGTAGACTGCTTGAAGCGTTTCCTCAATATGCTGTGCTATCGGAAGAGACCAAAGACGATAAATCAAGACTGGCCAACGACTGGTGCTGGATCATCGACCCCCTGGACGGCACCAAGGAATTCATCAAAAGAAACGGGGAATTCACCGTAAATATAGCACTGGCTTACAAACAAAAGGTAGTCCTGGGCGTCATTTATGTCCCGGCAAAAGGAGAATTGTACTATGCCGCAAGGGGAAATGGAGCCTACTACCAGAAAGACGGTTCAGTCAAAAGGCTGCAGGTTTCCCAAAGACGAAAAAACCCGAGACTTGTAATGAGCAGGTCACACGCATCGGACAGATTGCGTGAGCTAATAGAGAAGAATAATATCTCGGAGGTCAAGGAGGCAGGAAGCTCATTAAAGGGTTGTATGATAGCCAAAGGAGAAGCCGAAATATACTACCGCCTCAACCCTACCATGGAATGGGACACTGCCGCCATGCACTGTATCGTGGAAGAAGCAGGGGGAATATTCGAACAGCTTGACGGTACGGAGATGTTCTATAACAGGGAAAACAGCCTAAACGATAAGGGTTTTTATATCTTAAACACGAAGGAGAACAAACTGCTTTATATTTAGGCTGCTTTAAAGTAGCTATATAGATAGTCACAATGTGGATACAAACTAAATCCACTGCGAGGGGTACAAGTGTCTGAGGCCATATTCAGCATCGCAATCATAATTATAATGTTTGCCTTGCTTATTACCGATACCTACGAGCCGGTGATAATATATTTTGCAACTCTAACCGTACTGATTACAGCTGGGGTGATCACCGTAGAGGAAGCACTTGTGGGCTTTACCAATGAAGGCATGCTAACTATTGCCGCCCTTTTTATTATCGTGGGTGCGGTACAGAAAAGCGGCACCATCTTTAATTTTGTAAACAGGCTTTTCGGTAAAAACACCGGCGGCAGGAAATCACAACTGAAAGTAATGGTTCCGGTTACCTTACTCTCGGCCTTTATCAACAATACCCCTATAGTGGCCATGTTTATCCCGCTGGTAAGAAACTGGGCACTGGAACATAATGTTTCACCGTCTAAATACTTGATTCCCTTGTCGTACGCATCAATTTTTGGCGGCCTGCTGACACTGGTGGGTACTTCCACCAACCTTATTGTCAGCGGTCTGTTGGAGCAGT
Organism: Calderihabitans maritimus; assembly: GCF_002207765.1. Taxonomy (NCBI): domain Bacteria; kingdom Bacillati; phylum Bacillota; class Clostridia; order Neomoorellales; family Calderihabitantaceae; genus Calderihabitans; species Calderihabitans maritimus. Next base: position 48,228 of record NZ_BDGJ01000197.1, on the reverse strand, counting down.
ATGGCGAAAAGGGACTTGGGATGTTCGAGATAACTTATATCGGTCTGCCTTTGGCTGTGGCAGGTATCTTCTACCTGATGAACGTGGGCTACAAACTGCTTCCCGATAACGAAGACCTGCTGGAGTCGGTGAAAAAGAGACACCGCGAATACCTGGTGGAAATGACGGTCCAGCCCCACTGTAAGATCATCGGCAAAAGCGTAGAAAAGGCGGGACTAAGAAACCTCAAGGGACTTTTTCTGGTGGAGATAATCAGGCAGGGACAGTCAATTGCCCCTGTCACTCCCACAGAAAAGATACAAAGCGGGGACAGGCTGATCTTCACTGGACAGGTATCTACCATAGTCCAGCTGCAGAGTATTGACGGGCTAAAGTTAGAAACCAGTTCCGATGCTTATTTGGACAGATTCAAAAACGGGCAGGCCCAGATAGTGGAAGCCGTGGTTTCGGAATCCTTTCCCTTTCTGGGCAAGACAATCAAGGAAAGCAGCTTCCGTTCCAGATATGATGCCGCAGTGGTGGCAGTACTGCGAAATGGGGAAAGGATTAGGGATAAGATAGGTAATATCAAGCTCAGACCGGGAGATACCCTCTTGCTTTTAACAGGAAAATCGTTCATCAACCTGTGGGGTGCTTCTAAAGATTTTTATTTGATAAGTAAGGTTCAGGATTACGAACCACATAACGGCAAGGGAAACCTCGCTGTCATAGCCTTCGGCGCGATGATACTGCTTGCTACCTCGAACGTACTCCCCCTCCTGCATGCCGCTTTTCTGGCAGTGGCGGTACTTTTATTGAGCAAGAGCATTACGCTCAAGGAAGCCAGAAAAGCGGTGAACTGGAATGCGTTGTTTATAATTGCCCTTTCATTAGGTATCGGCAATGCCCTCACAGAAAGCGGGGCTGCCGACCTTATAGCCAACGCCCTGGTGTCACTGATGCAGGGCTTTGGCCCTCTGGGTTTGTTATTTGCGATATATTTGCTGACGAACATCCTTACAGAGATTATCGGGCACAGTGCGGCTGCAGTAATGGTTTTTCCGGTAGCACACTCGGGTGCCATGCAGATGGGGATCGACCCAAGGCCGTTAGCTATCGCTGTGGCAGTGGCTGCCTCGGCCAGCTTTGCCACACCTGTCGGCTACCAGACGAATTTAATGGTCTACGGCCCCGGCGGCTACAAGTTTAAAGACTTTCTCAGAGTGGGTTTACCGCTAAATCTGCTCTTTATGGTAATATCGGTAGCCGTGATACCATATATTTGGCCATTTTGAGTCGATTAAGTGGTATTTATTCAGGTAGTCGTTCAAGTTTTCTGACGCCTAAGTTGAGTTTTGATTCAATCTGAATCCTAAATTAACCTATTTTGTCTGTGTTCCAATTATGCCGTGAAAGGGTGAGAAAAGCGAGATTTGCGAGCTTATGAGCAAGCAAGACGGCTTCATTGAAGCATATGAGGCTCCCACTAGGTCTACAAAGAGCGAGACCGAAGGGCCTCTATATATGGCAAGTCCAGGGCTAATCAAAAACCCACCGGAATTTGACGATACCTGCGAGCTTCGGGAGAACCAGGAAATGGCGTTGGGCTCTTGAAAAGTAATGCAGAACAACCAGCGGATCAGATATTGTTCCATTGGGAGAGTGAAGTGTACATTGCCGACGAGACAGACTATGAAGTCTGGTATTAAAGCTAGACAAAGCCTCAAAAATTTAATCAAACTCATCCCTGGGAAACAAGACCAGGGCAAACTGTATACCCATCTCGTTACAAGTACGGTGGGCACTTTTACCCTTAAAGTAACTTCCACGGGATTAGCCTTTCTTACTAACCTTCTTCTGGCTCGTTTGCTGGGTGCAACAGGCTATGGCGCGTACGCTTATGCTATGGCCTGGGTTGGCTTATTAAGTGTCCCGGCAACCCTTGGGTTTCACCAGCTTTTGGTACGGAATGTCGCCATCTACCATGCTCAGGAGAACTGGAGCTTAATGCAAGGGTTGCTGCGTTTTTCAAACCGAGTTGTGTTGATAACCTCAATAGTTTTAATGGCAGCTGCCGCACCGATTGGTTGGGTCTTGTTTGGCTCTAAGAACGAATACGGTATGCTCCATGCCCTTTGGTTGGCCTTACTTATGCTACCGATAACAGCCCTTACCCAATTGCGCCAGTCAGCCTTGAGAGGACTTCACCAGATCATTCGAGGCCAACTGCCCGAGATGCTAATTCGGCCATTGCTTCTTGTCTCCTTCATCGCTAGTGCATATTTACTATTTCATCAATATCTCTCTGCGTTATTGGCGGTACTATTCAATGTGGTTGCGACGCTTATTGCTCTAGCTGTAGCATCCCACTGGTTAGGAAAGGTGCTTCCAGAAGAGGTCAAAACTGTCGAGCCAGAAACTCGAATATGGCCTTGGATCAGGAACGCCTTGCCGCTATTGCTAGTAGCTAGTATACAAATAATCAATTTCCAAATAGACTTTATACTTTTAGGAGCTTTTAAGGGGGCAGAACAGGTGGGTGTTTATGCTATCGTCAAACGAGTTACGGACATCATTGTCTTCGTTCTGTCGGCAGTTGAAGTAACAATTGCACCAAGTATAGCTAGCCTTTACGCAAGAGAACAAACCGTACAGCTACAACAAATGATTTCAAACACTGCTAAAATCATTCTTGCTGTGGCTGTACCTATTGTAGCCGTGCTGGTAGCATTTGGCAAATCGATACTTTCGTTATTTGGTTCAGATTTTATGAGTGGGCAATTAGCACTCGTGGTCCTTAGTGTCGGGCAGCTCATGAACGCCGGTTTTGGACCTGTAGGGCAATTGGCAATACACACCGGAAATGAAAATGGTACAGCCCTGATAGTTGGATTGGCGGCGCTCATGAATATTCTTTTAAATCTCCTTTTGATACCTAAATGGGGAGTCGTGGGCGCTGCTATGGCAACAGCAGTAAGCTTAGCGGTTTGGAACCTACTGCTAAGTGTTTTTGTATACAGGCGAACGGGTATCATTTCAGTTGCTTTTCATCCTAGATCTTTCTGGGGGGTAAGATGATGAGCGAAGATATACATCTGGGCACTGGTGAATACGAGCCGCAGAAATATTGGGAAGCGAGAGCCAAGTCAAGTCGGGGCAATGTTTACCAAGCCGTTTGTGCATTTGGACGGTCAGATGTAGAAAATGCGGCTATGGAAAAAGTTCAGGCTGCCCTTTTTACTTCAGTGTTAAAATCTATTGATCTAAGGAATTCCAATGTTATGGAATTGGGTTGTGGGGTGGGGCGTTGGGCTCCTCTCATTTTGAAGAGTGGTGCTTCATATGTGGGCGTTGACATATCAGGGTCTATGATCGAAATAGCCAGGAAGAGAGTACCCAATGGCCTGTTTTACAAACTTGACTCAGATAAGTTACCATTTCCTGATGGGCATTTTGATTTGGTGTTCTCCATTACCGTGCTACATCATAATTCATTTGAGCAGCAGTCAAGGATGATTGATGAAATGGTGAGGGTAACCAGACCGGGGGGAAACCTGCTGCTCATGGAAGCCGTAGCAAGAGAAATGAGACGTGTTTACTTCAACACTTTTGCGAGGCCAATTCATAACTGGGTTTCGGAGGTTGAACGGGATGGGCGGGCAGACCTCGTCAAAGTTAAAGTAGCTCGTTGGTGGCTATTGCGTGATGTATTATCCAGAATGTTCCAACCAGCTAAGAAGCTGGTTAATAAAACACCCGGGGCACAACATGTTAGGCTCGAACCGATGAAAAGCATGGTTCGCAACTTGATAGTGCGTATTGATGCAGCTATAGACATCTACCTCATGTGGCTGCTGCCAAAGCGATTTGCCACGCATGCAGCTATGCTTTTCAAAAAACGTTGATGGAGGCCGATATTCTATGAAAATCGCAGTTTGTTACCGTGAGGCTATACCTTTTAGTTTCAGGAATTACATAGAGAATGTCACGCGAGAACTGATACAGCTGGGTGTGGATATTACTCGTTTCAAAGAAGGTGATCCTTTGCCTCAAGAGGCCGATTTATATTGGGACCCGTTTTCTGGCCCATCCTACTCCTTAAAGAAGGTAAAGAAGCCACTTGTTGTCTCGCTCCTTGGCGACTACGGTTTAGGCATACCGGCGGAGGAATTTTACGGAAGTCACCCTCTGATTAGTTCATTGCTCAGATTTAAATTGAAGACAAGGCTCATGTACAGATGGTGGAGTTTTCGGAAGAGTTGCTCTGCCATTATTACCGTATCGGACTATTCTAAAGGGGTGGTAGAGAGACACTTAAGGCTAGACGGCAAAAAAGTTTTTCCGATTTATCACGGTGTCAATTCAGATATTTTCAGTCCGAGCAAAAGAAAAGTTGCCTCGGGTCCAGCGTATTTCTTGCACGTCTCCCAGTACGTCCCTCCGTTTCATCACATGAAGAATGTAAATAGAATTATCGAGGCCTATGCTCGTCTCTCACACGAAAGAAAACCGCGCCTGGTCCTGGTAATACCTGGGTATCCTTCAACAGAGATCAATGTCAAGGGAGTCGAATTGATACGCAGGTCAAAAACTTCTGATGAACTCGCAACACTGTATCAAGGAGCAGTCGGGTTCATTTTCCCCTCTCTACATGAAACATTTGGGATGCCTATCCTGGAAGCAATGGCTTGTGGATGTCCGGTCATTACCTCAAATGTTACTGCATGTCCCGAAGTAGCAGGAGACGCTGCCTTGCTGGTTAACCCTCGGTCTGTAGATGAAATCACACAAGCTATGCTACGTTTAGCAGAAGACAAGAGCTTGCGAGAAGAGTTGCGACAAAAAGGTTTGGCCAGAGCGAAAGAGTTTACGTGGCGCAAAAGCGCAGAAAAACACTTGGAGGTCTTCCGACAAGTCTGGAGGGGAAAATGAGTGGATGCTGATCGTATAAAGGTCATTTTTCTTGGGGGCTCTAGTCGGAGCGGGAGCACATTACTTGACCGCATGCTGGGGCAAGTTGACGGCTTCTTCTCATTGGGCGAAGTTTACCATATCTGGCAGAGAGGCTTTGCGGAAAATCAGCTTTGCGGATGTGGTAAACCTTTCAGGTCGTGTGAGTTTTGGAGCTCAGTGGTTGAAGAAGCGTTTGGTGGATTTGGCAAGATAGTTCCAGAAAGTGTTTTGAAGCTGCGTGGTACCGTGCAGCGCGTCAAGTACATTCCCTACTTAACCTTCCCAGCGTTGCGCCCCGCAAGCTATCAATCAAGACTTAGCAAGTACGTCGAGATTTGGAGCCGCCTTTACCATGCCATTCATAAAGTTTCAGGAGCCAGAGTTCTTATTGACTCTTCCAAGTCACCGACTCATGGTTTTGTCCTGAACACAATACCCGGTATTGATCTGCACGTAGTTCAACTTGTTCGCAATAGTTACGCTGTGGCGTTCTCTTGGCAGCGCAAGAAGCGCAGGCCTGAGGTACATTGGACGGAAGCTTACATGCCAAGACTTGGCGTCCTTAGGAGCGCTTGGGAATGGAATCTATCAAACGCTCTTGTTGAACTTCTGGGTGCTGCTGCGCCACATTACACGGTCGTTCACTACGAGGACCTGACCGGTTGGCCACGGCGGACGTTAAGAGAGCTTTTCACACGTTTGGGGATGGAACCCCCGGAACTTGGCTTTTTTACTGACGATCAAACGATTAACTTGGATGTCGATCATACAGTTTCCGGTAACCCTATTCGTTTTAAGCACGGTGTGATCCAGGTGCACCCAGATATGGAGTGGAAACAGAAAATGCCGGCTCACAAGCGCGTTGCTGTAACCGCTCTTACCTGGCCGCTTTTGATCCGCTATGGCTATCTTAAAGGAGCCCGGAGGTAAGGAAATGCGATTTTCTTTGGTATTGGCGACCGTTGACAGGACAGAGGAAGTCAAGCGGTTCTTAGAACACCTGGATAGGCAAACATACCGCGATTTTGAGCTGATTGTGGTGGACCAAAATCCGGATGACCGCTTGGAGGCCCTTTTACACCCCTACCGCGAGCGGTTTCGGATCCTTCATCTGCGCTCAGCTAAAGGACTATCCCGGGCCCGCAATGTGGGTTTGAAGTGTGTCGGTGGTGATATCATTGGGTTCCCCGATGACGACTGCTGGTATCCACCAAATTTGTTGGAGCGCGTGGCTGCTTACTTCTGTCAAAACCATCCCGGTTTAGATGGGGTTACGGGTCGTTGTGTAGATGAAAACGGGGAGCCTTCAGTTGGGCGCTGGGATTTAAAGTCGGGGTCGATCAATCGGTTTAACGTCTGGAATAGGGGAACGTCAGCTTCGCTATTCGTCAGGGTGGAAGTAGCCAGACAGATTGGGGCTTTTGATGAGGCTCTTGGGGCTGGAGCAGGTACCCCTTGGGGATCGGGCGAGGAAATAGATTACCTTCTGAGGGCTTTGGAAGCAGGCTTTCATCTCTACTATGAGCCTGGGCTGTTTGTTTACCATCCACAGCCTGTCAAACAGTACGATGTGAGAGCTGTTATTCGAGCGCGCAGTTACGGCGCTGGCATGGGTAGAGTCTTACGGAAACATAGTTATCCGATATGGTTTGTCGCTTACCAGTGGCTTCGATCAGCGGGGGGGATTTTTCTGTCTCTGGCAGCAGGGCGTTTCAACAAAGCCATTCACCATTGGGCAGCCTTGCAAGGGAAGTTCCTTGGTTGGATTGCAAGAGAGGGGTGAGGTCATGATTGAACAGGAAATAGCCAGAAAACTTCCTATGGCTCATGTTCTCGCTTTCCTTGTGGCAGTTGTGTTAGGGTTAGGCGTTGCCCTTTTATCTGTACAATTTGTAGAGGCTTTCATGACCCGGGGGGTCACTTATCTGCTCATCACTTTCTTGAGTCTATTGGTGTTTATACCAATAACACAACGACTTGCTCGGCATTCTTTGGATTTGGCCGAGCCGGGTATATGGTTTGCACTCTTTTATTTTGCCCACTTTGGGATGCGGGCGGTATATGACGTGAAGTTTGGGAGCCCTTTCCTCGGCTTCGGCCCGGGGGCGAAAGACCTTGGTCCAGTGAACACTGCCTTAGCTGTGAGCATTCTGGGTCTGCTATTCTTTTGGGCAGGTTATCACCATCGCGTTGGCCGTGCCCTTGCGCGCTCTCTTCCTGGGTTACCTCGTAGATGGAATAATCGTCTCGTTTTACCGGTTGCACTTTCTTGCGCTATTTTTGGCTGGGGGCTTCGGCTAGTTCTTATTTTTCAACAAACAGGAAATATAGGCGCATGGCTGGTAGCTAACAAGGATGTGCTAATGCGAAAGGCTTCAGGAATCACTTACTTAAACATTCTCTCTGGGCTAGCGACGGTTGCTTTGTTTGTGCTTTTTGTTGGAGCCATGAACAGCCATAAGCGAAGGTATTGGCTTTTGTTCAGCCTACTTCTCATGCCGGAGCTGGCGTTCCGGTTTATCAGCGGTTCTCGATCCCAATTGGTGTTTCTTTTGCTCAGTCTTTTGATTGCTTACTATATGACCTCCGAGCGCACTCATAAAGTCAGCGTTCGATTAATGCTTCCAGGGATTCTACTAGGCATGTTCTTTATTGTCCTTTTCCCGATCCTTTCTACCATACGGTTTCAGGGAATCGACGGCATTGGTTGGGCTTTTTCTGCCCCTGCTTTAAGAAACCCGACCACCCTATTAAGAGCTGTGGGCCATAGGCTTCATGGCCTTGATTCTCTCGCCTTGATTGTAGACCGCGTGCCGGACCAGGTTCCACATACCCTTGGCTCTGAACTGGGGCTCCTCGCAGTTGCCTGGATTCCCAGAAAACTTTGGCCTGAAAAGCCTGTTATCAGTATCGGGGAAATATTTAGAGAAAAACTTGTACCACCGGGACTCTACGGGGAAGGGACATCCGTCAGTGTCACCCTGCCAGGGGAATTTTACTGGGATTTGGGGCTTGTAGGTGTTATTATTGGGATGATGATTGTGGGAGTGTTATGGCGGTTTCTGTACGAATATCTGGTTCAGCCAAGGGGAAACCTTTCCAACGCACTGTTTGTCGCTGTTCTATTTCCATCGTTTGTTTCCCCCGTAGAGCAGACGCTTGTAAGCTTTTTTACTGCGCACCTATTTAAGTTTCTTATGCTCCTGCCCGTCGTTTTTATCCTTGCCCGAACAAAAAGAGTCGTTATGGAGGAGTAGCCCATGAACATCCTTGTACTCTCAGACGCTTTCTGGCCCGATCATACAGGTGGGATTAGTAAAAGCCTGTTATCTGAGGTGGAAGGACTTGTGACTCGAGGGCATCGAGTCGTTGTTGTTACCAGACGATTGAATCGAGATACCGCTTCCTATGAGGAAAGAGATGGTTACAAACTGTACCGTTACGCAAGCCCTTCCAAAGGAACAATCTTCTACCGACTATATCCTCTAGCCAGTCTTGTCCAAACGCCTAAGTTAGTTGCGCGGCTACATAAGAAATTTCTCTTTGATATAGCCTACGTCCATAACGCATTTCAGGCAGTTGGTATTTCACGATGCGGAGAGCAGGTACCTTATGTATATGTGTTCCATGCGCCCACTCCTCGCGAGATTGAAATCGAGGCTGCCAAGGGGAAATATGGTTGGAGCACACCTTTACTGAAACCGGTAAACCAATGGATTAAGGTGCAAGAACGCCAGGCTCTGGCTCAGGCCCGTGCGATAGTTGTACGGAGTGAATATATGAAAAAAGAAATGCACCAGTTTTATGGTGAAGTTGGGAAAGACAAGACCTTTCAGGTTCCCCTAGGAGTGGATACTCGACGTTTTTCATTTGTAGATGACCCTCGAGCCGTCCGTCGAGAGCTGGCACTTCCGCTAGATCGTCCTATTTTACTTTCCGTGAGACGTTTGGTGGCACGTATGGGGTTGGAAAACCTCATCACTGCCATGAGATATGTAGTGAAACAGATCCCTGACGCTTTGCTACTAATAGGTGGAAAGGGATATCTTGAAACCTCTCTCCGAGCACAAGTACGCCAGTTCCATCTTGAGTCCAACGTTCAGTTTCTTGGCTTTATCTCAGAGGAAAAGTTGCCAAAGTATTATCAAGCTGCTGATTTATTTGTGTTACCAACTACGATGCTAGAGGGCTTTGGGCTTTCCACAATCGAATCTCTAAGTTGTGGGACACCGGTCCTTGCGACACCGGTGGGCGCAAATCCTGAAGTGGTGGGACCCCTTGGTAGCGAGTTTCTGTGTAAGGATACTACTGCTGACTCTCTTGCTGAACGGATTATTTGGTGGCTTGACCGACGTGCATCGACTGAAGTCCGCCAGACTTGCCGAGAATATTGTGCGTCAAACTTTGATTTAGATACAATCACCGTTTTTTTGGAAAACATTTTTAATCAAGCGATCACACGAGAAGGTGTAACACGATAAGGGCCCAGATGGTAATGATAATCTATAAAGCTGATTTGGGCAAGAGTTTGAGTGTATTTTTGGGGAACACGTATAATGGCCGGTAGTGAAAGTGTGTTTTAAAGGAGAGTGTCAATGGTGCTGGTAAAAGTAATCATCATGGCTGGGGGCAAAGGCGAAAGATTCTGGCCCTATAGTAGGGTGGATAGGCCTAAGCAGTTCTTATCGGTTGTTGGTGGCAAAAGCTTGCTACAACAAACTGTTGCCCGAGCTGAGAAATTAGTAACTTTAGAAGATATTTATATAATTACCGGTGAAGAATATGTGCATATAGTTAAGGAGCAGATTTCACAGTTGCCGGTCCAAAATGTGATTGTAGAACCTGTCGGCAGGGATACCGCTCCTTGTATCGGTTTAGGTTACACATATTTAAGGGATGAACCAGGAAGTACAGTTATGTTAGTGCTACCGGCAGATCATCTGGTGATTAATGAGGAGCGTTTTTGCGCAGTGATGGAAAGGGCCGCAGAAGCTGCGTATCGAGAAAGAAAGTTGGTCACTATCGGTCTGCAGCCTACAAGGCCCGAGACAGGATATGGGTACATTCGATGTGGAGCACCGATTGCCGAATTAGACGGGGTACATGAAGTTTTACAGTTTACTGAGAAACCCGATGTAGAAACTGCCATTAAGTTTTTACAGAGCGGGGAGTATTTATGGAATAGCGGTATGTTCGCCTGGCGGCTGGACGTGATAAATGAGGCTTACAGAAGGTTTTTGCCGGAGATCTATACAGGGTTGAAGAAGATAGCTGAAGCTATAGGTACACGCAAGGAAAAAGAGGTATTGGAAAGGGTTTTTCCTACCTTACCCAGAATATCCGTGGATTACGGAATTATGGAAAAATCAGAGGATGTATTAGTGGTGCCGGGCGATTTTGGCTGGGATGACCTTGGGAGTTGGACTGCCTTGGAAAGAGTGGAAGATCCTGATGAAAACGGCAATATAGTATATGGTAACGCGCTTTTGGTCGATACCAGCCACTGTATTATACGCAGCAGCAACAAGGACAAGTTACTTGCTACCCTGGGTTTGGAAGGCGTGGTCGTGGTAGACACCGAAGATGTACTTTTGGTGGCTGACAAAAGCCGTACTGCCGATTTGAAAAAGCTTATTACTGAACTCAAAGAGCACGGGTTACACCGCTATTTGGCGAAGAGGCAATCGAGGGAAGAGGCTGTCAGTTTGGAGAGCGATGTTTTAGATTTAAAAGAAAGTGTGTTGGCTCAACTGGTGACGAAGGCTATAGAGGAAAACGCAGAAAAAATAAAGCAATTGGACAAGCCTTGGGGTAGAGAAATATGGTGGGCCGTTACCGAGGACTATGTAGGAAAGCTGATCGAAGTAAAGGCGGGGCATTCTCTTAGCCTCCAATACCACGAGGAAAAAAGGGAGAGTATGCTGTTTATTAAGGGATCTGGTGTCTTGGAATTGGACGGAAAGAAGTTTGCTATAAAAAGTGGGCTAATTGTTGATGTGCTACCTGGAATGGTTCATAGGGTCAATGCTGATACTGATGTTGCTTTTCTGGAAGTTTCCACACCGCAAACTGACGATGTGGTCCGGTTGGAAGATCATTACGGGCGTGCGGGAAAAGCACTGCCGGGGAGTTAGGGAGGAACGTTATGCGAGCATCAGTATTCAAGGCTTATGATATCAGGGGTAAGGCGGATGAGGACTTTACTAATGAAGAAGTATTGCGATTAGGTAAAGCCCTGGGCACATATTTTATCCAACAAGGGTTCCGGCGGGTTATTGTGGGCAGGGACAACAGGCTTCACTCCCCGCGGTTAAGAGAGGCCGTTGTGGACGGGCTCGTTAGCTGTGGTTGCCAGGTGTTTGACATTGGTGAAACAATTACACCGGTGTTTTACTTTGCCCATCAGCTTTATGATGTACAAGCCGGTGTTATGATCACAGCCAGCCATAATCCTCCAGAAGATAACGGTTTTAAGGTTTATGCAGGCGATAGCACTATTTATGGGGAAGAGATTCAAAAAATAAGGCGACTTTTTGAAGCAGGCGAATTTATTGCAGGAAATGGGCAGGTAGAGGAACGGAATCCCCGGGAAGAGTATTTGGAATACATAGCATCCAGGGTACGTTTGGGAAAACCTCTGAAGGTAGTAGTTGACTGCGGTAATGGTACCGCTGGGCCCTGGGCTCCCGCTCTTTATAAAAAGATGGGCTGCCAGGTGATTGATTTGTACTGCGACTCCGATCCTAGTTTTCCCAATCACCATCCCGATCCCACGGTAACGGAGAACCTCGAGACCTTGCGGGAAAAAGTGCTTGAGGAAAGAGCGGATCTGGGGCTGGCCTTTGATGGAGACGGTGACAGGCTGGGTGTAATAGACGATAAAGGTAAAATTATCTGGGGAGATATGCTTCAGATTCTTTTCTGGCGGGAGATACTGCTCAAGTATCCCGGGGCTGAGGCCATCATTGAGGTTAAATGCAGCCAGGCACTGGTGGAAGAAGTTAAGCGGCTAGGGGGTAAGCCATTCTTCTACAAGACGGGACATTCATTAATCAAGGCCAAAATGAAAGAAATCGGTGCAGTGTTTACGGGGGAGATGTCGGGACACATCTTTTTTGCGGATGAGTACTTTGGCTATGATGATGCCCTTTACGCCGGGGCAAGGCTACTGCGGATTTTATCTGAGAGCGATAAGCCACTGTCGGAACTGCTGTCCGACGTACCCAGGTATTATGCAACAACTGAAACAAGAATTGGATGTGCGGAAGAAGCGAAGGGAAGAGTTATTGAAAGCTTAAAGTCGTATTTCCGTAATAAAGGTTACGACATAATTGATGTTGATGGAGTGAGAGTACAGTTTCCGGAAGGCTGGGGACTGGTGCGGGCATCTAATACCCAGCCAGTATTGGTGGCTAGATGTGAAGGCAAAAGTTTGAATGCCTTAAAAGAGATAGCTGGCGAAATGAAACAAGCTCTATCTGGTATGTCCGAAGTAGAACCATTTGATTGGGAGATAGTAGATTGAGTTAAGTCATGTTTTGATCTCCGGGGTGAATTTATGTCTACAGTAATGGTAACCGGTGGAGCAGGCTTTATAGGTTCCCAAATAGTTGATTGTTGCGTCGAGAAAGGGTTTAAAATAGTTGTCGTGGTTTAAGAAGCTAAGGAAGGCTTTACGCCACAGCCTTCCTTCTTTTCTTTTGCAGGAGTTTTTCAGGGCAATGGCGAATATGGAGGCAGATGCTTGTGCCTTTGGGAACTTTCAGAAGGGATGGTACCGGGGATGAAAGAAAGGATTAAGCAGAGGATTTTAGATAGAACAGCTAAGATAGGTGTAGTAGGAATTGGATACGTAGGATTACCTCTGGCGGTGGAAAAGGGCAAGGTAGGGTATGATGTAGTTGGTATTGATGAAAATCCCAAACGGGTAGCTATGATAAACCGCGGGGAGAATTATATAGGCGATGTGAAGGACGAGGAACTGCGGGAGCTGGTAGAAAGGGGTAAGCTGAGGTCGACCGGTGATTTTAGTGTTTTGACTGACTGCGATGTGATTATTATCTGTGTTCCCACGCCGTTGACGGAAAACAAGGATCCTGACATATCCTATATTATAAACGTTACGGAGCAGATTTCGAAGTACCTGCGACCGGGGCAGATGGTTTCTCTGGAGAGCACAACCTACCCAGGAACTACGGAGGAAGTGGTTCTTCCTCTGCTGGAGAAGTCGGGCCTGAAGGTTGGAAAGGACTTTTTCCTGGCCTATTCGCCGGAAAGGGTTGACCCCGGAAACAAGCGCTATACCACCAGGAATACCTCCAAGGTGGTAGGCGGTGTCACCGAAGCCTGCCTGGAAGTTGCCGTTACCTTTTACCAGCAAACCATCATCAATGTCGTTCCCGTTTCTTCGCCCAGGGTGGCGGAAATGACCAAGGTTTTTGAAAACACTTACCGGGCAGTGAACATCGCCCTGGTCAATGAATTGGCTCTGCTCTGCCACCGCATGGGCATTGATGTCTGGGAAGTGGTGGATGCTGCGTCTACCAAACCCTTTGGCATCCAGACGTTTTATCCCGGGCCGGGAGTGGGGGGACACTGTATCCCCATCGACCCTTTCTACCTTACCTGGAAAGCCCGGCAATACGACTTCCATACCCGGTTTATTGAACTGGCTGCGGAGATAAATAATTACATGCCCTATTTTGTTTTGGAGAAGACCATTGATGCTCTTAACCGGGTACGTAAGAGCTTGAATGGCTCTGATATTCTGGTGGTAGGGGTAGCATATAAGAAAGATATTGATGACGTAAGAGAATCAACGGCCATCAAGTTAATCAATCTGTTAAGGGAGAAGGGAGCCCGGGTGGTTTACCATGATCCCTATGTTCCTGAGGTCAAGCCTCGCGGGAGCTGCCGGCTGGATATGAAATCGGTGCCTTTAAATGAGGAAACGCTAGGAAGGGCTGACTGTGTGATTATCCATACCGACCACAGTTGTATTGATTATGAGTGGCTGGTGGAAAAGGCCCGCCTGGTGGTGGATACGCGAAATGCGACTAAGCAAGTCAAGCAGGGTAAGGGAAAAATCATTAAATTATGATCATTAGGTTAGGTGTGACATTCTTTTTATTAGAATTTGATATTTACACAATAGTGACTTGTTTAAATCACCAGGCGAAGTTCTCCATGTTATTTTGGTCTTACCTTTAAATCAACATTTAATAGGGTGAGGAAGGGAATAATCATGCCCGAGCGACTCAAAATTCTGTTTTTACCAAGCTGGTATCCCTCGGCACGAAATTCAGTAGCGGGTATCTTTGTCAGAGATCATGCTAAAGCAGTAAATCTATATAACGACGTGGTAGTACTCTATAGCGAAGGTGTTACTCCTTTACGAAGGAAGTTATACGAAATCGCTGAGAACAACGAGGAGGGTATCCGTACTCTACGTATCCGTTATCGCAAGTCGCTTATTCCTAAGACATCTTATTTTATCTACCTTTTCGTGATATTCAGGGCTTTCCGTAAATTGTTGCGAGACGGGTTTAAGCCCGATGTGATTCATGCCCATGTTTACTCTGCAGGTGTACCTGCTATACTTTTAGGCAAGAGATATAATATTCCTGTGGTTATTTCAGAACATTTTTCTGGATTTGCACGTAAATCATTGGGATGTCTTGAAAAGACGAAGGCAAAGTTCGTTTTTGAAAACGCTGACCTAGTCTGTCCTGTGAGTATAGATCTTAAAAAGCATATTAAGAACTATGGGATACGGGCGCGTTTCCGCGTAGTTCCTAACACTGTAGATATGTCAATCTTTTCTGTAGCGGAAAGTGCTCGTACCAAAAGAGATAAGGAAGATCTCAGGAAACGAATGCTCGTAGTGGCGTTATTGGATTCCAAAAAAGGAGTTCCTTACCTTCTGGAAGCCATTGCGCAGCTTAGAGTAGAACGCGATGATTTTATTCTGGATATTGTAGGGGATGGACCTAATCGCAAGGAATATGAGGAACTAGCTAACAGTTTAGGTTTAGCTGATATCGTGTATTTCCACGGAACAAAAAAGAAGGAAGAAGTCGCTGAGTTCATGAAGCAATGTGATTTCTTTGTATTACCAAGCTTGTATGAAACCTTTGGAGTGGTGTTAATCGAAGCGTTAGCCTGTGGGAAACCAGTAGTTACTACCAATGTTGGGGGTCCAAACGAAATCGTCACAAGCGAAGTAGGAAAGCTTGTTCCCCCGGGTAATAGTAAATCCTTGGCCAAAGCTATTGATTACATGCTAGATCATTACCAGAAATATCATCCTGAAAAAATTACCAGGTATGCCCGGAACCGTTACAGTTACGAAGCCATCGGGAGAGAATGGGACAATGTTTACAGAAATGTGTTGAGGAGTTAAGCGAAAACCATCCGGTTCGTTTTTATTTGATTTTATAGGTTTCTTGGAAAGCAGTATGTTTGAATTAAGAGAGGGATGACCGCTTGAAAGAAGCAAAAAGTGACAATGTCGGCAGAGGAAGATTTTTCAAAGGTGTTGTTATCACTTTTGCTAGCCGTTTATTAAACCTTGGGTTTGGGGTAATCTCTTCCGTCTTAATTGCCCGGGCTTTAGGTCCGGAAGATAAAGGTATTTATACTCTTACTGTCTTACTTCCCTCATTGTTAGTGACTTTTATGAACTTAGGTGTCGGACCGGCAACAACCTTTTATACCGCCAGGAAGTCTTATTCTCTAAAAGAAATCTTGGGTAACAATGTTATACTAGCTCTAGCTCTAAGCATGGCGGGATATTTTTTGGGTCTCATTATGATATTGTATTTTAGATATCAGCTATTTCCTGGGGTTGCAGTGGGATACCTTTTGCTTGCTTTAGCGCTGATTCCAGGCAACTTATTTTTTTCCTATCTTCACAACATGTTGCTAGGAACCAACCGGGTAAGAGATTATAATGTCGTTGTACTTTTACAAGCGATCCTTTTTTTAGGGTTAATTTTTATCTTTTTATGGGCTTTACGTATAAAGATCTGGGGAGCCTTACTGGCAGCAGTTATCTCCTGGGGACTAGTAGATCTTGTCTTGTACTTCCGGGTTAAGAAGATATGTGGGGGTGTTTCATTTCGTTTTAACTCTTCGTATTTGGTAAGGGCTATCAAATACGGCCTCCAAGCTCATTTATCCAACATAATTGCATTTTTGAACTATCGGGTAGACATGTTTTTAGTACACGGCTTTATGGGTCCTTCTGCGGTAGGTTTTTATTCTGTTGGAGTAGGATTAGCCGAGAAGTTGTGGCTGGTTTCTCAATCAGCAGCCACAGTGCTTTTCCCTAGGGTAGCCTCTAAGATTGACAATTTAAAAAACGATTCGTTCACCCCGTTAGTGGCCCGGACTGTTCTCTGGATAACTGCAATGGTGGCATTTGTGCTGATGCTATTCAGCCAATCGATTGTAGTCTTACTTTACTCTCAGGCTTTTTTGCCAGCCGTCCGCCCATTACAGGCCCTTCTGGTAGGGATAATAGCTTTAGGAGTCGCCAGAATACTGGCCAACGATATTGCCGGGCGTGGTTTACCAATATTTAACATGTACGTAGACGTTATCGGGTTGATAACTAACGTTGCCCTCAATGTCTTATGGATACCTAAATACGGAATTACAGGGGCTGCCTGGGCGTCAACTGTATCTTACACCGTGGCACTTTTCGTTCGTCTCTTGGTGTATTGCCGTCTATCGAATAATTCGCTCAAAGACGTTCTCATTCCTAAGCGGTCAGATTGGGTGCTATACTGGCAAATGGGTGCGGAAGTGGGACATTGGATAAGGGACAAAGTGAGGGTTGTGTTATGATAGGAAGAAATAGGAAAGCGTCAGAGACGAAAAAAAGGGTCTTAATTATCTCCGCTTTGGATTGTTGGTCTATGGGTCAAAACAAAGGAGCACCGAGCCTATGGGAGACCCTTAAGGGTTACGCCGAACGAGGTTGGGATGTCTATTTTATTACAGGCAATAATAGAGAAGAAAATGCAAATACGAATATAGAGCCCAATATTTATGTTATCCGCTTCGATACACCTTGGCTAAAAAGGTTGATGCCTATAAAAAAACTAGGCTTTTTCGCCAGAATTGTATGGTGGTTATGGTTTCAGACAAAAGTTCTCTTTAAGGCTCTACGGTTACATTCTAAGCACCCGATTGATCTGGTTTACGGGTATGAAATCCATGGCGTTCCTATCGCTAAGTTGCTATCTAAACTGTGGGGAGTACCTGTTGTCTCTCGGTTTCAAGGTACAAGCCTTGGATTATATTGGATGAAGAAGAAGTTTTGGATGCTTAGGGCATGGGACCATGTTCTTGGTTTGAAGATACCCACTGATTTAGTTATTATGACAAACGACGGTACTCAAGGGAACCGGGTCCTTGAACAACTTGGAGTTAAAACGGATCGAGTGAGGTTTTGGATTAATGGTGTGGATTGGGAGTTGTTCGAAGTTATGCCGGATAAGGATGAGGCTAGAAGAAATCTTGGCATCGATAGAAAGTGGGTCTTGTTAACCGTAAGTCGTTTGATAGGTTGGAAAAGGGTTGAACGTAGTATACGAGCTTTACCTGAAGTGGTTAAAGAATATAGCGATGTGATTTTAATAGTCGTGGGAGATGGTCCTGAACGGGCGTACCTGGAGAAGCTTACAAAGGAACTGGGCATGGAGAACCATGTTCGATTTGAAGGAGCAGTAGGTCGTAAGGAGATTCCCAAGTACTTTGCTGCAGCCGATATTTTTCTTTCGTTATATGATTGGTCTAACGTAGGAAATCCTTTATTGGAAGCAATGATGGCAGGAAAATGCATTGTTACCTTGAATAATGGTGATACTGGAAAGTTTATCGAAAACGGTTACAACGGTGTACTTCTTGAGTATGAAGAATTACAAAAACTCCCCGAAGTAATCAAACGGCTCCTAGCGGACGAGGGATGTCGAAAGCAACTAGGCAAAAATGCACGAAGGTTTGCCAAGGAGTATTTTTGGACGTGGCAGGAGCGAATGGATGCAGAGGTTAAAGAGGTATCAAACCTTATAAAACAATGGGAGAGGCGAAAAATTGGTTAAGTAAAAAAGTGGCTCATTACCTAGTTGTTTAACGACGGTATGGTAGACACCCTTAAGCTGATAAAACTGGTAGAGCGTGGTGTAACATCGAGATATAGATCAGACTTAAACAGGGGTGTGATTATGCGAGAACTGGGTTTTGGCATTATAGGTTGTAGCAGAATAGCTGCCAAACATGCGGAAGCTCTGGCTCATATTGAACAGGCTCAGTTGGTTGCGGTTATGGATATAGATGAAGCAAGGGCAAAAGAGTATGCGGAAGCCTACGGTTGTGAGTATTATACGAAGCTGGACGATATTTTGGGCAGGCCTGATATTCAGGTGGTGAATATCTGCACTCCTAACGGGCTGCATGCAGAGCAGGGGATTAAGGCGGCCAGGGCAGGGAAGCATATCCTGGTGGAAAAACCGGTGGCGCTTACGTTGGAGAGTGCCGATGCCCTCATAGAGGCCTGCGAGCAGGAGGGAGTCAAGCTGGGGGTGGTTCATCAGAACCGCTTTCTCCCCCCGGTGTTGAAGGCCCGGGAAGCCCTGGAAAGGGGTCGCTTTGGTAGGCTGACCCACGGGCAGGCCACCGTGCGCTGGAACCGCAACCAGGAGTACTACGACCAGGCGGATTGGCGGGGCACCCGGGAAATGGACGGGGGGATGCTGTTGAATCAGGCCATCCATAACCTGGATTTGCTACAATGGTTTATGGGGCCGGTCGAGTCGGTGTTTGGTTATGCCGGTACTAAGGTCCGGAATATAGAGACCGAAGATGTGGCGGTGGCGGTGGTGAGATTTGACAGCGGGGCTTTTGGTGTGATTGAAGCGGCTACCACCATATATCCTAAGAACTTGGAAGAGAGACTCAGCATTTTTGGGGAAACGGGGACGGTGGTTATCGGCGGAACAGCCCTGAGTCGAGTTGAGGCCTGGGAGTTTCCGGGCGGCGAGGAGGAAAGGGAAAAGCTGGTGGGGCAGGGGCTGGAACTGCCGAGATATTACGGTCACCAGCAGGTTATTTTAGACATGATAGATGCCGTAAGAAATGACAGGCGGCCGGCGGTGGACGGCAGAGAAGCCAGAAAAGTGCTGGAACTTATCTTGGCCATCTATGAATCCAGTAAAACAGGACGGGAAGTGAAGCTGCGGTGAGTAATTTTGTTCATGAGACCGCCCGGCTGGGGAAGAACTGTCGGCTGGGCTTTAATGTGGTGATCATGGAAAATGTGGAAATAGGCGACAATGTGGTAATCGGCCACAATGTAGTGATTCACGCGGGGACCAGAGTGGGCGCAGGAACCGAGATTGGGGATAATGCCGTGTTGGGCCGCAGGCCGAAGCTGGCCCCAACCAGTACCGTGAGACTGGAGGGAGATTCGCCGCCGCTGGTGATAGGTGAGTCCTGTATTATTGGTACCTCAGCAGTTTTGTATGCCGGTACTACACTGGGAAACCATGTGGTGGTGGCCGATATGGCTTCGGTCAGGGAAAACTGCCGGATTGGCGATTACGTGGTTATCGGCCGGGGGGTAGCGGTGGAAAATCAGGTGAGAATAGGCTCCTACACGAAGATACAGACCAATGCGTATATTACGGCGGGTGTGGTTATTGAAGACCACGTTTTTATTGCCCCGATGGTTACTACTACTAACGATAACTATATGGGCAGGACGGAAAAACGGCTTACGGAAAAGAAGGGGGCTTACATAAAGAGGGGGGCCAGGGTGGGCGGCAATTCCATTCTGGTGCCGGGTGTGGTAGTTGGTGAGGAAGCTTATGTAGCGGCGGGAGCTGTGGTTACCAAGGATGTTCCGCCGGGGAAGATGGTGAAGGGAG
>NZ_BDGJ01000197.1:0-28261 GCF_002207765.1 Calderihabitans maritimus | reverse complement strand
GGCGGGAGCTGTGGTTACCAAGGATGTTCCGCCGGGGAAGATGGTGAAGGGAGTACCCGCCCGGGTATTTAAGGACGTGCCGGAAGAAGAGAAAATCTTTCGTTCGTGACAGGGGGAAGAAAATATGGGCATACCGTTGTTGGACCTGAAAGCACAGTATGAAAGCATAAAAGAAGAGATCGACGCGGCTGTAGTGCAGGTGCTGGAGAGCGGCAGATATATCCTGGGGCCCAATGTAGCGGAACTGGAAAAAGAAATTGCACGCCTAACTGGTACCAGATATGCGGTGGGAGTGGCCAGCGGCACGGATGCGTTGCTTTTGTCGCTGGTAGCGCTGGGGGTGGGGGAAGGAGATGAGGTGATAACCTCACCCTACACCTTTTTTGCCACCGCCGAAGTGATCTCTCAGGTAGGGGCAGTGCCGGTATTTGTGGATATTGACCCTGAAACTTATAACCTGGACGTAAGCCAGGTGGAAGAGAAAATTACCAAGCGCACACGAGCTATCATCCCGGTACATATTTTTGGGCAGCCCGCAGATATGGATCCGCTTCTCGATTTGGCCCAAAAATATGATCTGTTCATCATAGAGGATGCCTGCCAAGCTATCGGGGCCGAATACAAAGGCAGGCCCGCTGGCTCCATGGGTAATACGGGCTGTTTTTCCTTTTTCCCCACCAAGAACCTGGGGGGATACGGCGACGGCGGCATGGTGGTAACTAATGATTCGGAAGTGGCCGAGAAGATCCGCATCTTACGCGTGCACGGGAGTAATCCCAAGTATTATCATTCCCTGCTGGGGTATAATTCGCGCCTGGATGAGCTGCAGGCAGCCATCCTGCGGGTTAAACTTAAGTATCTGGAGGAATGGAACGAAGCCCGAAGAAGGAAAGCTGCACTGTATGACGAACTCCTGGCAGGTACTCCAGTAGTTACACCGGTCGTAAGGGAATGGGCAAAATCCGTCTATCACCTCTATGTGGTGCGGGTGCCCGACCGGGACGGGTTAATGCAGTATCTTAAAGAACACGGAATATTTACCGGCGTATATTACCCGCTGCCCCTACATCTGCAAAAGGTTTATGCGGACCTGGGGTATAAACCCGGAAGCCTTCCGGAGGCGGAGAAGGCAGCTAGAGAAACTCTGGCCCTGCCTCTTTACCCGGAGATTACCGAGGATCAGGTAAGAAAAGTGGTTAAAAGGGTCAAAGAATACCATAGTAGATAATTGGCGCAAGAAAGTTTTGTTTTTTTATTATAATTTTGAAGCCCTTAGTAATATTTCTCTAAGGGCTTGATTTGTTGATCTGGATCGTAAAAGCAGGAAAAGTGACGCATAGTAGAGAAATCTTAAAAGGTTGTGAAGAAAGGTATTTATGTTAAAGAAAAAAGGAGCTTGGGGAAATGGGCTTGCGGGAAATTGTCTTCTGGCTGTTTGCGGTGATGCTTTTCTATCCTCCGTATTTCAGGGGTTTGTTCTTCCAGAATGAGCAGCAGTGGACTTTGTTGTTTGCCGGCGGGCT
The DNA here is from genome assembly GCF_002207765.1 of Calderihabitans maritimus. Lineage (NCBI taxonomy): Bacteria > Bacillati > Bacillota > Clostridia > Neomoorellales > Calderihabitantaceae > Calderihabitans > Calderihabitans maritimus. The sequence goes on along the minus strand of NZ_BDGJ01000197.1, from coordinate 26,738 downwards.
GTTTCTGTTGACCTGGTTTTGGAAGCTTTCTCGCCGGGAAGTGAGTTTTTTGAGCCGGCCTCTGGATTATTTTAATCTGGCCTTGGTTTTGGCCTATGTTTTGAGCTTTTTTGTGGCTGCCGACCAGAGACTGGCGGTGGCGGAGATAGTTAAAGTTTCTCTATATTTTCTGGTTTACTGGATGGCATCGCAGCTGGTTCGGGAGGAAAGAGATGTTCGTATACTGCTGAATGTGTTTTACTGGAGCGCGGTGGGAGTGGCCCTGGCGGGGATTATGACGGCCACCGAGGTTATCCATATCAACGACGGGTTTGTGAACGGGCGCATTTTCTCCACCCTGCAATATCCGAATGCTTTAGCTATATATCTCCTGGTACTGGCGATTATAGGTATATACTTGTGGTGGAAGGGCGGTCTTGCAGGGCGTTTCTTATACGCGGTGGGGAATTATACACTCCTGGCGGTGTTTTTGGGCACCAACTCCCGCGGAGCTTTTCTGGTATTTCCCCTGGCTTTTTTTCTACTGTTCCTGGGGCTTCCCAAGGGTAGCCGGGGCCCGGTAGCCTTTCATTTGGCGGTAAGTTTGGTGGCTGCCGTGCTATTCAATGACAAATTCCTGCCCAACATCAATGCCGGAAGAATGGATCTTGTCTGGTTATGGTTTGTGGTGGGGGCTTTGATAAGTATCGCCGGCCAGTTGATCTACTGGTACTCAAGCAGGGTTATACCTGGGTTTAGACTTGACGATCGAAGGTTTAGGGTTGCAGTTATGGCCGGTTGCCTGGTGCTCGTGGTGCTGGGTGCGGTAGTCCTCTTCTGGCCGCAGGACGTTCAGGTAGCTTCGAAAGGGCTGTTACCACAGAACATTGTGGAAAGACTGCAGCGCATCAACCTGGAGCAGCAGGCGGTTCAGATGCGGCTGTATTTATACCGGGACGTGTTTAAGCTCATCCGGGAACACCCAATTTTGGGCCTGGGAGGCGGCGCCTGGGAAGCCACCTACCGGCATTACCAGAGCTACATGTATTCCTCCACCCAGGTGCACAACCATTTCCTGCAGGTATGGGCGGAAACGGGAACTATTGGCTTTATTATCTTTATCGGCATCTGGGTTAGCTTTTTAACGACCTGGCTTCGGTTATACCGTCGAGAAGAAGGAGACAGGGCCCTGGTGTGGTCCATGGGGACGGGAGCCGTGGCCCTGGGTGCGCATTCTTTGATGGATTTTGACCTGGCCCTGTCCGCGGTGGCCATGGTGCTCTGGGGTATCTTTGGTTTCCTGCGGGGGCTGGAAAGGATACGGAACGGAGAGGAGAAGGTTATTTCGCCTAAATCTTTTAACCGGGTGAAAGGGAAATATATGGCGGGCGTGGTTGCGGCCAGCCTCGTTATCATATTGCTCTCTTCCACCCTGCTCATCGGCAATGCTTATGCCCGGCAGGCGGTAGAAGCGTTTCAACTGAAAAACTATCGCCTATCCCAACAGAACTTCGCCCGGGCCGCTATGTTTGATCCTTTTATGGCCACTTATCTCATTGACTTGGCCAAAACTTATCATATTTTGGGTGAAAGGGAAAAGGCTTTAGAAATTGGGGAAAAGTCTTTGGCTAAAAGCAGTTATAACGCCCGCATCTATATGGAGATGGCCAACCTGTACTGGCAGTCCGGAAAAAAAATGGACAGTATCATGATGATGGAGAAGGCCTGGGAAGTCTTTCCTTTTAACCAAAACACCTATGATAACCTTTCGCGGCTTTACATGCTCACCGGTTTCAACTTCCTGCAGAATGGGGAGCTGCGACAGGCGGAAGAGTATTTCCGGCGGACGCTGGAAGTTCCCGAAAGGCTAAAGGACGTTATGGACAACCTCAGCGATAGAGAAAAAGAACTTTGGGTCAAGTGGAACCGGGAACCATTGCTGCAAGTCAGTCCTCTAATTAAGCTCAATGTGGGAATTGCCAATTATTTCTTAAATCACTGGGCGGAGGCAGAGAAACTGTTGGAGGAAGCGGCGCAGGATGACCGGTTTAAAGGGGAGGCTTATCTCTGGTTGAGCATTATAAAGCGTAAGCAAGGGTTTGTGGAGCAGGCGGAGGAAATGAAGAAAATAGCGGTTGAAAGGATGCCGCAACTGAAGAGGGATTATGATCGCCTGCGGAAATTACCCGTTCTGCAGTGACCGTGAAAGGGGGCGTACCCGGTGCGCCTGCGGGTATTTATGCTGCTGGGTGATGCAGCTTTGGTAAATCTGGCGTACTATTGCGCCTTGCTGCTGCGTTTTGAGGGCAGCATCCCCAGTAAGTATTTATACGGTTACCTGGATGTGGCGCTGGTGGTAACGGCCGTCAGCCTAGGTTCCCTGTATGTCCACGATCTGTACAACCGGATATGGAAGTACGCCAGCACCGACGATTTGCTGGCCATAATCCGGGCCGTTACGGTAAGTACGGTGGGTGTGGCGGTGATCGGATATTTTTCCCCGTCTCCGCTGCCCCGCAGTATCCCTATCTTAGGTTGGATGTTCAATATCCTGTTCATCGGCGGCTCCCGCTTTGTCTGGCGCCTGCTGGTGGACAGGCTGAGCGAGCCGAGACAAACCGTCAGGGCGCGTAAGGCCTTGATCGTGGGAGCCGGGGACGCCGGGGCCACCGTGGCGCGGGAGCTGCGCCACCACCGGGCCGCCGAGATATGGCCGGTCGGTTTTGTAGACGATGACCCGGGCAAGCAAAAGATGCAGATCTTTGGCCTGCCCATCCTGGGTACGCGGGACGATATCCCTCGGCTGGTACAGCAACATGGGATTGAGGAGATTATTATTGCCATCCCATCAGCTCCGGGAGAGGTCATCCGGGAGATTGTTTCTATCTGTAAGGCTACGCCGGCGAAGCTGAAAATTGTTCCTGCCGTGTACGACCTGATAGACGGTAAGGTTACGGTGAGCCAGATAAGGGAGGTGGAGCTGGAAGACCTCCTCGGGCGGGAGCCGGTATCCATTGACATGGAGGAGATAGCCGGTTACCTGGGAGACCAGGTGGTGATGGTTACCGGGGCCGCAGGGTCCATCGGCTCCGAGCTGTGCCGGCAGATTTGCCGTTTTCATCCTGGGAGATTAGTTGCGGTGGACTTCAGCGAAAACGGCCTGTTTGAACTGGAGATGGAACTGAAGGAGAGCTTCCCTCAGGTACCGCTCTCGGTGGAGTTGGCCGACATCCGGGAAAAGCGCCGTATAGAGCGCCTGATGGAGGAGTACCGCCCGGCTGTGGTCTTCCACGCCGCGGCTCACAAGCACGTGCCTTTAATGGAAATTCACCCGGAAGAAGCGGTGAAGAACAACATTATCGGTACGCGAAACGTGGCTGAGGCGGCCGCCCGGGTGGGCGTAAAGACTTTTGTGCTGATATCCACCGATAAGGCGGTCAACCCCACCAGCGTTATGGGAGCAACCAAGCGGGTAGCGGAAATGATTATCCAGCATCTCGACCGGGTCAGTGATACCAGGTTTGCGGCCGTCCGGTTTGGAAATGTGTTGGGCAGCCGGGGAAGTGTGATTCCTGTATTCAAGCGGCAGATAGAGAAGGGGGGACCGGTGACGGTCACCCACCCGGACATGGTGCGGTATTTCATGACGGTAAGCGAAGCGGTGCAGTTGGTGATCCAGGCCGGGGCCATGGCCCGGGGCGGTGAAGTATTTGTCCTGGACATGGGCAAGCCGGTGAAGATAGTTGACCTGGCCCGGGACCTGATAAGGCTGTCGGGGTTTGAGCCGGACAAGGATATTAAGATTGAATTTACCGGTATCAGGCCGGGGGAGAAACTGTTTGAGGAACTGCTGACGGCGGAGGAAGGAGTAACCGCCACCCGGCACCGGAAGATTTATATAGCGAAAAATAACTGTATAGATACCGAAACCATAGAGATGATGCTGGGCGAACTAAATAGAGATGATAAATTTTCGAATGCTGACTCTGCTCGGGATTTTCTAAGCCGGTTTGTTCCTAGCTACCGCCCTTACCACAAGCATGTCGCGGCAACTCGCAGTTTTGGTTAGATTATTGAGATAAGATAAAAGAGGTGATATTAATTGAAAATCGCAACAATTGTCGGAGCAAGACCCCAATTTATAAAGGCTGCACCGGTATCCAGGGAGCTCAGGAAACATCATCAGGAAATAATAATTCATACCGGTCAACATTATGACTACAATATGTCGGCTGTATTTTTCGAAGAAATGGATATTCCCCGGCCCGACTATAATTTGGGAGTGGGTTCGGGAAATCACGGCTGGCAAACAGGAAGGATGCTGGAAGGAGTAGAGGAAGTACTGCTAAAAGAGAGCCCGGATCTGGTTTTGGTATATGGAGACACTAATTCCACTCTTGCCGGAGCACTGGCAGCAAGCAAAATGCATATCCCTGTAGCCCATGTAGAGGCAGGACTTAGGAGCTATAACAAAAGGATGCCGGAAGAACAGAATAGAGTGTTAACTGATCATATATCTTCGCTTCTGTTTTGTCCTACCGAGACAGCGGTTCAAAACTTGCACCGCGAGGGCATTACTACGGGAGTTTATCTAGTTGGTGATGTAATGTACGACGCCCTGGTATATAATCTGGCGATTGCTCGTGAAAAATCAGACATTCTAGAGCGGCTTCAGATGTTTCCTGGAGAATACGTACTGGCTACCGTTCACAGGGCAGAAAATACCGACGATTTAGCTAATTTGCAAAATATTGTTGAGGCGTTGACGAGAATAGATTCTCCTGTTGTTTTTCCTCTACACCCTCGAACTAAGGCTAGATTGATAGAAGCGGATCTGCTTAATTTTTTAGAGGTAAACGATTGTGTATTGCTTATACCTCCCGTAAGTTATCTGGATATGCTGGTATTGGTATCAAATGCTGAAGTAGTTCTGACGGACTCTGGAGGGGTACAGAAGGAAGCATACATTTTAGGTGTGCCCTGCATAACCTTACGGGAAGAGACGGAATGGGTGGAAACGGTGGCTGCGGGTTGGAATATTCTGACCGGGACACGCCCGGAAAAAATACTGTCTGCGATTATGAGAATGAGGAGTACTGATCTGCCCGAAAGAAAGCCTGTTTTTGGAGATGGACAAGCTTCCATGAAAATTATTAGCATCCTCAGTAGAAACTTTGAGTAATACATCTGATAACCCAGGAGTGACTGGATTGGGTTCCTTTATATTAAAGCCTACAGCCTTGTCAAAAGTTTTGAATTATGAAAGATTTTTGGTGCTTCTATGGCATCTCGTTGTTACTACTGCCTTGTTCGGACACTTCCTTTCTTGGCCAAAATTGCCCAATATTTTTGCATATCGGATATTACTCCTGCTATTTATTATTTTCTTTATACCCTATGCCAGAAATAAGGGCTTTAAGTTGTTCGAGGGTGTACCCCAAGTAATAAAGTATTATTGGGGAGGTTGGCTGGTCTGGTTAAGCTGGTCGGCCATTTCTCTACTATGGGCGGCTGACAAACTTATTGTTATGCGGCATATTTACCTTATTTTTTCTTCCTTTTGCCTGGTGTTATTTACATCATTGTTTTTAAGTTCAGAACTCAGGTTGAAAAGACTTACGTTGCTAGTATTTTTTATAACATTGATTTTTATGGCCATAGGTTTATGGGAAAGTTTAACGGGCAATCATTTGTGGGTTTCAGGGGTGAAGGCTAAGGTTTTTACTCCTACTGCTGTCTTTCATAACCCGAACGATTTTGCTGCTTTTCTTGCCCTAGCGTTACCTTTTATGTACGGCATGATGAGGTCTACTCGGCATACTATTCTCAAATTAGCAATTTTAGCCTTACTTTTGTTTGGTTTTCACCTGCTTCTTCGTACCGGTGGCAGGGCGAGCATCCTTGCTGTCCTGCTTGAAATGGCCGTTGGTGTGTGGTTGATAGCTTTTGGGCGCTGGGGACGTATCGTAAAAAGGGGAGTTATCACTCTGTTTTTAATAGCACTTATCGCTAACTCCTGGCCGGGAGCCGGTGAATACGTCAGTAATATCATGTTAGGTCAAATCGCAAACATGACTGAACAGTTAAACTCCGTGTCATTGGCTGATCCCTCCGTTAGCAACCGACTGAAACTTTCGCTCTATGCTTTGCAGGTGGGTTCTCGGTATTACTGGATGGGCGCTGGGGGTGGAAATGCCGAGTATCACCTCCGGCAGTCTGCTTCAGATACTATGGGCGTTTCCAGTGTTCACAACTGGTGGATAGAGCTTCTAGTGGATTACGGTGCTGGGATCTGGATTTTGCACGTTACAGGCTACGTAGCCCTTACCTTCATGTTGTACAGGGTTTTTCGAACGAGCGACAGTCGAATTTTGAGGATTTGGGCTGAAGTTGCTTTGCTTTCTTTAACGGGCTTTTCTCTGGCAGTGCTTGGCCCAAGCGGAGTCATTGGTCTACGGTATTTCTGGATTATCATTGGTTTTGCCTTGGCGGTTGTTACTTGCCATTATACTAAAGGAAATACGGGGAGCGAAAATTTGTGAAAGTACTTGTACTGTCGCATATGTACCCCAACGAATTTAATCCAAGCTATGGCCTTTTTGTTCATCAGCAGGTTACAGCTTTGCAAAGGCTTGGTTTGGAATGTAGAGTTGTGGCTCCTGTACCGTGGACCGCACTTGGCCTGGGAAGGTTAAATGAGAAGTGGAATAAATATGCCAGTACGCCGGAGAGGGAGAACCTGGAAGGAGTTACTGTCTATCATCCCCGGGTGATAACTTTTCCCCGAAACTTTTGGTTATCATCATCAGGGTGGTTTTATTACTACGGCATAAAAAGTTTTGTAGCCCAATTAACTAGGGAATTTCCGTTTGATCTAATCCACGCTCATGTAGCTCTTCCGGATGGATACGGGGCTGTGCTGCTCAAAAGGCAATATGCTAAACCTGTGGTGGTTACCATTCACGGGCTGGATGTTACGCAAACTGTAAAGCGGAGCATTTTCTGTAGAAGAGCGGTGCAAACTACCTTGAACAGGAGCGATAAGATTATAGCTGTTAGTACTATGCTTGCTGAGCTGACCGCCAAATATGTGAAGGAAGAACAAAAAGTTACAGTTGTTCACAACGGGATATCCCCTGAACTTTTGTATAAAGGCGAAAGCCCGCTGCGGGAGCGGTTCAAAAACAAAAAAGTTATACTTACAGTAGCTGCTCTGATTAAGCTTAAAGGTTACGACTACACCCTGAGAGCTCTCCGGGAAATTAAAGAAAATGTACCGGAGTTTGTTTTTATAATCGTTGGGGACGGGCCGGAAAAGAGAGAGCTGCAACGACTAGTCAGTGAATTGGGCCTAGACCACAATGTCGTGTTTGCGGGAAGGCAGCCTCACCACCGGACGATGGAGTATATGTCCATCTGTGATGTGTTTGTGATGCCTAGCTGGAAAGAGGGGTTCGGTGTGGTTTATCTTGAAGCCATGGCCCACGGTAAGCCGGTTATTGCCTGTAAAGGCCAGGGGATTCAGGATCTGATTGTGAACGGTGTCAACGGGATACTGGTTGAACCAAAAGATGTAGGAAGTTTGGCGGAAGCCCTTAAGAATCTTTTACTAAACTCTGAACTTAGGCAACAGATTGGCTGGAGGGCTAGGGAAACGGTGTTGAATGGTTATACATGGGAAGATAATGCCAGAAAAATGACGGAAATTTATAAAGGAATTGTGAGTAGGAAACGCAGTAACGGGAGGATAAAGCTTTGAAAAAGGTCTGTATTATTACCTCTGTTCACCCCTGGAATGATATTCGGATATTTCATAAGCAAGCAAAATCACTGGCCGCGAAGTATGAAGTCCAATTGCATGGCATAGCGCCGTTTTATTATAAAAAGGTGGATGGTATTGATGTATTTGGTTTGCCTTCATACTCCCAACGGTGGAAACGCCCTCTTAACTGGTTGAGATTGTTAGGGAGAACTTTAAAATCCGGCGCTTCAGTTGTACATTTTCATGATCCTGAACTTATACCGTTGGGAATCGTTTTAAGATGCCTGGGCAAGAAAGTGATTTACGATGTTCATGAGAACTATCCCTTATCGATTCTGTCCAAGGAATGGCTGCCGGTTTATCTGAGAAAGTTTGTTGCTGCTGTTTTTAAACTAGTGGAAAAAATAGCAGCCATATTCTTTAACCGAGTGGTAGCTGTCACGCCTGATATAGCTTCCAATTTCAAAAAAGGTGATGTGGTAGTAATCAAAAACTATCCTTTGGTTATAGATGATTTGATAAAAGAAGTTGAGTTTAAGAGGAATCAAGAGATTCATACATTAATATTCGTGGGATTGATGCGTCGGGTTAGGGGAATAGCGGAGCTAGTTAAGTCGTTGGATTATTTAAGTCCTAAGCATCCCGTCAAGCTTCAGCTGGTGGGGAGCTTTGCCGACGAAGAATTTGCGCGGGAAATCGAGGAACTTTCTCGCGGTAGAAATGTCGAATTATTAGGCCAGGTAAGCCATCGCGAGGCCATCGGATTAATGGTGAAGGCTACAGTAGGACTGCTTTGTTTTCACCCGGCACCAAATCACCTGACTGCCATGCCGAACAAGATGTTTGAATACATGGGTGCGGGGTTGCCGATAGTAGCTTCCGATTTCCCCCACTGGCGGAAGATTGTGCAGCAAAACAGGTGTGGAGTGACTGTCAACCCTTTGAACCCAGCAGATATTGCGCGGGGCATCGAATATCTTTTAAACAACCCCGATTTACGGGAAGAGATGGGTCGTAACGGGCATAAAGCTTACTTAGAAAGATATAACTGGCTGTCCCAGGAACGTATTTTATTGGAAACGTACGAGAAACTTTTCGATTGAAAAGTTAAACAGGAGGTTGCCCATGCTATCCATTTTACGCAAAGAATATGAAATATTGGCTCCTATAGTAATAGGCTTTGTTCTTGCTTGTGTGTTTACAGTAATAGTGAGCGTTTGGGGCTACAATTCTTTCGTTGAAGTGGCTAAACATACGATTGCCTTAACCAACAAAGCAATGAAAGGTCAGTTTTTACAGGACCCTTATTATACGGGAGCTTTTAACGCGGAGCCCCCTCTGCTGGCCTGGGCAGCGGCCCTCTTTGCAAAGATTTTCCAACTGGATGCTGTGCAGGGCTACCTGTTCGCTACTGGTCTAGTGATATTTTTGGTGCCATTTGTAGTGTATCTAATTACTCGCGAGACTAGCGCGGATTTGTTGGAATATTTGGTGATAACTGTTGTTATCTTGGGAATATCCTTTGTTGATCTGTTTGAGCTGCCCGCTGATGTGGGTGGTGCCTTTATATTGCTTCTCTGGATGGTTTACTTGGTAACTAAAACAAAAGGTTCGTCAAGTAAAGGAAACGTTGTGTTTTTGGGTCTTTTGGGGACGGCTGCAGTGATGCTATTAAAACCTGTATGGATTTTGGCAGGAGTTGTCAGTGTTTGGCTTCATTTTAAATTATCTGAGAAAAAAGAAGAAATTAGAGTACTGGAAGCTGTGCTTTTGCATACCGCTGTTTTCTCCTCTATTTTTTGGTTACCGCAATTTATCAGCCTCTTACGTTTTGGTTTTGAGAATCCTGTTATGACGGAAAGTTTTCCATTAGCTATATCTTCCAGCTTAGTTCCGCTTTTCGTAACAGGGTCATTGGGCGTTTGGTCATTAGCTCGGTACAGAAAAGAGGCGTTTATCAGGGTTTTATGGCTTCTGGTCTTAGTTCTTTTTGGCTTAGTGTTGCTGGACTGGGGATTCAGGGATCTGTTTCAGACCGGTTTATTGTTGTACAAGATAAGTATACTTTTCAAAGTTGTCTTAGCCTTTGGGATAGCGTTTTTCCTGAAAGAAATTTTAACCTTACTCAGACAAAAGCAGGGCTCAAAAAGGGCAGCGGTGGCGGTAGTAATAATGGCTGGGGTTCTAGTATTTTGGAATATAACCGTTGCTACCGACCAATTAGCACCGGTTGAAGCATTTCGCTTAGGTAACGAGCTTAACCCTGCATTAGAGGTAATTGCGAGCTGGCCCGGTATTGCTGAAAAAACATTGTTGTTAAGCGAAGGAACGGAGGACGTATTAGTAAAGGTGCCGTTAACAGCCTTTTGGGTAAAAGAAACATCTTATATGAATCCGTCGGCCCGGCAAGAGAGACGAAAGAATTTAATGGAGATTATTGCTGTTGCCAACAACAGTGAGGATGTTTACCATATACTAAGGGACAATCCCTATGGTTCGATTGATGGTCTGTTGCTGGTTAAAGACGGGGACAGGTACCGGCTGACAGAGAAGCTGTCGATTTCCCAAGACGTTTTTCAAGGCCCGTATTTCCGAAAAGTAGTCGATGAGCCTCGCTATTCCTTGATTATGCTGAATAATGTTGCCGTAGCCGGTCAATTCGTTGCTCCACCTAAGCCTGTTAACCTGGGGAATAAAATTTTATATTTAGGAAGTTTATTTACGCCTCTGGCAGACGGCAAAACCCGGATCACCATGTATTTTAAAGTTATAGGTCAAATGAATGATGATTACAAACTCTTTCTTCATGGCCGAGTGAAGGACAAATCTATCCTGGAAGAGAATAGAAAAAAATACGGATATGCTAATTTCGACCATAGTTTTTCTACTCCTACCAGTCAGTGGACGGTCGGGGAAATTTATGTTCATACGTATGTTCGTAAGATCAATCCTGGATGGTATGATTTTAAGTTCGGCTTCTGGAAGCCCGCAGGCGAAAATGATTCAGCAAAGAGACTTTATCCCGTTGGGAGCGTGGATCCAGGGGTACGAATAGGGTGGGTTCAGATAAAGTAGTGGGTAGGCTGGGAAAACTGGTCAGTTAAAGCGGGTGATTTGGTGAAGAAAAGGCCGTTGGTAAGTATTGTTATTCCTACCTATAACGAAGAGAATTATATCGCCAGGTGCCTGCAGTCTTTGTTAAAGCAGACTTATCCTGCCGCCTGTTATGAACTAGTGGTGGTGGACGGCTGTTCTACCGACCGCACGGTGGAAGTAGTGGAGGAGAAGGCTGCGGGTTGTCCCGTAGAAGTGCGTTTGCTGTCGAACGAGCGGCGGGTAACTCCGGTGGCCTTAAACATGGGTATAAAGGAAGCCCGCGGCGAAGTGGTTATTATACTTTCCGGACATGCTTATGTGGCGGAAGATTTTATTGAGAAGTGTGTGGAGTACCTGGACAGGACCGGCGCCTCCTGTGTGGGAGGACCTTTGGAAACCGTGGGAGAGGGCTTCATGGCCCGCTATATTTCCCAGGCGCTGTCTTCCCCTTTTGGGGTGGGCAATGCCCGGTTCCGCTTTTCAAAAAGAGCGCAGCCGGTGGACACGGTGGCCTACGGCGCCTACCGGCGGGAGGTTTTTGAGAAAATCGGTCTTTTTGATGAGCGATTGATCCGCAACCAGGATATAGAGTTCAATTACCGCCTGCGACGCCAGGGCGGGTTAATTTACATGACGCCGGAGATCAGGAGTTATTACGTCAGCCGGAGAGACTTGATTTCCTTTGTTAAACAAAGCTTCGGTAACGGAATGTGGAATGTGTATACCTGGTTCCTGCACCGGAATTCTTTGTCTTGGCGCCATTTTGTCCCTGCCGCTTTTGTTGCGTCGCTGCTGTTGGGGTTAGTATTATTACCTGGATTTCCCTGGTTGCTCTGGTTCGTAGCCGGAAGTTATATCTCTGCCGCGCTGGTAAGCTCATTAATCATAGCCTTCCGGGAGAAGGATTGGCTGAGCTTTTTCGTTCTTCCCTGGATTTTTGCCTGCCTTCACCTTAGTTACGGTGCTGGGACGCTGTACGGGTTGTTAAGGCTGATGTTTTGGAAGGGCAAAGATTAGTAAGGCGGTTTAACTGTTCTGCTGGAGGACAGAGGGGGTGCCCGGTTTGGTTTACCTGCTGGCAGCTTTCATGATTACGGCCTTTACAGTTTCCTGGGCCGTTACTCCACAGGTAATAAAACTGAAGATTCTGGACAGGCCTAACCACCGTAAGATCCACCGGTCACCGGTGCCGAAGGCGGGGGGTATAGGGATCTACCTCGGTTTCATGGCGGGAATGACGGCGGCTCATTTCCTGCGGGGGAAGTTAGGGCTGGAAACCAGTCCTCAGGTCATCGGCATATTGCTGGCAGCCGGGCTGACATTTTCCCTCGGACTGGTGGACGACCGCCGGGAGCTGCCGGCAGGAGTGAAGCTGTTGGGGCAGGTGGCGGCTGCTCTGGTACTGGTTGGTTCGGGGGTGGCGTTTGGTTCAGGGCCGGCTGCCTGGATGGTAACGGTAGCCTGGGTGGTGCTGGTGCTCAACGCGGTTAACCTTATTGACGGTTTGGACGGGCTGGCCGCGGGAATTGCCGTTATTGCCGCTGTTGTTTTCCTTTTCATAGGCGCTGTTGAGGGACAGGCCCTGGTGGCCGTCCTGGCGGTGTGTCTTATCGGAGGCACTTTGGGTTTTTTGGTCTATAATTTTCACCCGGCGCGGATATTTATGGGAGATACGGGGAGTTTGTTTTTGGGGCTCGTTCTGTCCTCCCTGGGCATCCTTGTGGCGAGAGATTCCGGTTCCCTGGAGGGAAGCATGGTGCCGGTGCTGGTGCTGGGAGTGCCGCTTTTTGATACTTTTTTGAGCATCCTGCGGCGCTATATCCACCACCGTCCCATTTTTGCCGCCGACCGCAGCCATTTTTACAACCTGCTTATGGACCAGTGGGGCTTTTCCCACCGGGCGGCGGTATTGGTCAATTATGTTCTGGCGGCAGTGTTCGGAATGGCAGGAATGGCATATTATTGGGGAAACGGGGTTTTGCAGGCGGCGATTGTTGTGCTAGTGTTGGCCGGCTCGGTTTACGGGGTATATCGTTTTGATCTGCTTAAAGTAGACGGAGCCCGGGTCGTTTATTCCAAAGAAGAAAAGATGTCTATGTAGGACGTTGAATAGTTGAGTAGTTTACTTTTTCAGAGCGTCCTTTAATAAGATCTTTGAAAAACCCGGCAACCGTTGAAGCTCCAGGCTTACCGGGATCACCTGATTTTGACTAAATCCGTTTCACTACAATCATATTTGCAGTCAATATCTCCCGCCGCTTTGAACGAGGGCATAATACTAACTTCTAACAAGAGCTACGGGGATTGGGCGGACTTTCTGGGAGATCCGGTGACAGCGGCGGCCCTACTTGACCGCCTCCTTCACCACTCAGTTACCATCAACATTCGGGGCGAGAGTTACAGGTTGCGCAAAAGACGTAAAGCAGGACTTTCTACTGCACCCCCCACACCGGAGGTGAAGCCGGCCTAACAAACTATATACCCGGGGATGTTGGACTTTTTCCGGCCAAAACCGGAACTTTTCAACCGGCGATTTGGGGAATCTCTAATTCGGCCTTGCCATTTAACATAGCGTCATCTCAAAATTTCACGTATATAGAAAAATATTTATTGTAATTTTTACCAAAAATAAAAGCCAAATAGCTGCATTAGAACAGCTTGTCCAAATGTTAACCATGACAATTGATATTGTTCACTAAAGCCTATATTACGGTTCTCTAAATATGCTGCTATTGGAAACATAAGAAATGGGTAGATAAAGATACACGCTCGAGCAGTTTCTCCCGTTTTATATGCCCCTGTTAGAAACATTGCTAGAAGGGAAGAAACACCTAGTATAGTTATTATAAATAAATCCTTACTCTTTTTTTTCAAAATAGTAATTCCCCAAAAGGCTAGAATAGTTAAAAACGGCCCTAAAAATAGTAATATTTCAAAGATGTTTTCTAAACGAGTAAAAAAGTAATCTATAGGATCAGACAGAAGTCTAAAACCTTCCGGGTTTTCTATTGAAGAAGCAATTCTAAAAGAATTCAAATAATTGAAATTGAATACAACATATATAACTAAATATATAAGAAATAGAGATGTTATAGTGATTAGCAATTTAATAATATTTTTTTCTCTTAACACTTCGTAAAATAATAACACTGGTATAATAAATAAAAAACCAAAGGTTAAAAATGAGGCAATAAACAAACAAAATGTTGTTCCTAATATACTTACAAATCTATTTGAATGCTTAAAAAAATATATTACCCCTAATAATACACTCGATATTAATGCATCCAGTGTAGGTAATAAATTTGTATACTAGGAATTAATAAGAATAAAAAGCTTACGTAATTTGAGATATTATTATCGAACTCCTCAGCAAGTATATTCTTTAGAAAGTAAACAGATAATACTACAGAGACAAATATTATGGTAATTACCATTAACTCAGGCTTTTTTAAAGACCTATACATTAAATAAAATAATAATACTGCTCCTGGAGGATGTGTTTGGGAATGAACAAGTAGGTTAGGTTGAAGCTCTTCAAAATGAGACAAAAAATATAGTGGATTACTAATTTTTATGGCATCATGATAATACTGAATGCCTTTAACCCCACCACCAGCTATAGGGGTTACTAGCCCTGACCAACCCTGTAATAAATTGGTAAGTAAAATTAAAATAATTCCTGAAGTTATGATTAAATAAAGTCTCGTATTAACTAAAAGTTTTTTAATAATAAAGTGAAATAATATAAAAATTGCTAAAGCTAACAGAAATTGCTTTACGGTTGGTAATAATCTTAGCGAAAAAATACTAATGGGCCAATATGTAGGAGGATTATAACCAACTAATTTACTCAAATACCTTATAGTAACGTTTGATAAAATAACAATCATTACATAACATAATGATAAGTTTATAATGGTTTTTAAGCTAAATAATTTTGTTCTAAAAAAAGAGCTTTCTCCTAATGCTTGCCTATAATTTTTCCCTATATTCATCAAACAACCTCCCTCACCTGTAACTTTTTTTCATATACTCCATTTTCTTTTTTACCTTTATTGGTCACCGGAGATAATCGTGATAGAAGAATAACCCAAAAATAAACAGGTTTACTAACGGCGAGCGGAAAAATAAGATAACCGCTATATTCCTTAACTGTGTAGTGACCCCCAATTTGTCAACACCTTAAGCGACATTTTTACGGGCGAGATCTCTGAAAAATCCGATAACCGTTGAAGCTCTAGGTTTACGAGGATTACCTGATTTTGACTAATTCGTGTTACTACAATCCCCTTTCCTGCCAATATTCCCTAATCAATGTCATCTTTGTAGCGATTTCTGAAGCTAATCTGGCTCTGTGCGCCATTTTCTTCGCATTTAGGCATATAAAGGTCATCAGCACTTGAATGGCTACCCGCTCCAGGCCACGATACCGGGCTCTCATCATCCGGTGCCAGGTTTCCGCTTCGGCAAATACGCGTTCAATCATCTTTCGCATCCGCATCGCGCACTTTATACCACGAGGTCGGTTTTCAAATACTTCCAGCCTCACATAAAATCGACTACGAGGCCCACCAAGGGCCTCATTACTAATAAAGTTTCTTTTCAACTACAAAAATGTTGGAGTTAGTACTATCGCGACCATATATACATTTATACATTCGGCAGCTTCCCATCAATTTCCTACATTTTCACCTCCCGTCCTTTCGTTTTGCAGCGATAATCAATAAAAGTTGCACGCTCTCTACGGGTTAAAACGCATCCCGTGGAACTGGACTAAATATATAGCACCGTATGCAGAATGCTAAGGTACGAAGCAAAACAGGGGGGCTTAAAAGGGGCAAATGCCCGTTCGAAAAAGCTATTCACCGGAATTTAAAAGCGATTTGTATTGGAAATTCTCAATGAAGAAAAATCGATTTCACACATAGCCTCAGAACATGGTATCCACCCCAATTTGCCGAAGCGTTGGAAAAAAGAGGCTGTTGAAAGACTACCCCAGCTATTTATCGGCGAAGAAAAGAATATCGAGGCAATGAAAGCAGAATATAAATCCAGGATTTATATGCCGAAGTTGGACAACGCAATTGTCCTGGTTGAAAAAATTTGGGTTTCTGAATTATCACGGGCCGAGCGTATGGCTCTAGTTAAGTGGGACAACTCTAATATCCCCATAAAAACCCAGGCGAAATTATTAGGGATTAGGCAGTACTCCACATCGAAAAGGTGGCCTGACCTTTTATTTTTCCGAGAAAGACTGTCAGCGATGTCCTCGAAAAGATTCGTGCCTTAGCAAGTCAGAGACCCGCAAACGAGTGGTTATTGTTGACGTAATGATAATTGCCCTGGGGTTTATTTAAGAAACCTTAACACTGATCCTCAAATTAAGGTTAAATACAAATATCTTTTGGCCGAAGAGAAACTTCGAGAATTCGTGGATAGAGGATACCAGATTTACTACTTACGTGAAATGAGACAATTCAATAGGAGTGTATACGGTTTTGACCCGTTAGATTACGGTGCGGTTTTGTTAGATGTTAAGGCAGGAAATTGATGGAAAGATGTCGAATGTATCAATGATTATTGCAGAGAATAAGCAAGTTTACAAACGAGGAGGCTCCACTTTTGCTTGAAATAAATATGAATTCTTTTCCAAGAACAGTAAGTGCAGTAATTCTTTCTTTTTTAGTACTGGTATTTATGGTTAAGGGTGTAATACAACAGATACCATCAACTTATCCCAATATGCATTTGTTAGCTAGGACGCTAATAATAATTTTTGCGTCGGCTATCTACGTAGTAGTCATTAATTGGAACAAAGTGCAACGTTATCCGCTTTTAGTAATTTGCTTGCTCAGCATCTTTATAGTTGCAGTGTTATATATTCCTTTTAGATCCACTCCATTTGGTCTTAACGGAATTTGGGGCGACGCTTGGTTTGTCACCAGTTCTATAACCAAGTTTTCACAAAACTGGTCGTTTGTTGATTTCACCTACAAAGGATTGCCATCCTTTTATCCGCCTTTATATTTCTACGTTCTCGGTAAAATCAGTTTGTTCCTGGGAAAAGCGCCCTATCTAATGGTTCGGTATGGTGTGTTCTTGACAGCATTTTTATTACCCTTTGCTGTTTTTTCTTTGTGGAGGCAGATAGTTTCTCGGGAAGCAGCAATAATTATCACATTTTTAAATTTTTTGGTCTTCAATGGTCTGCTACTATACAAGCCTTATGAATTTATATCGCTAAGCTTGTTTGTGCCCTGGTGGCTTTACTACGTCGAAAGGGTATCCGGAGAAAGTATAAAGGGAAGTAGAGTGTTTATAGGGGGAGTTATAGGTGCCCTGCTGTTTCAGACATATTACTACTATTTTTTCATTGGAGGACTTAGTCTAATTCTTAATATATTGATACATCTTGGTGCCGGCGAATCGGCTCGCAAGATAATTCGAGAATTTGTATTGAAAATCTACGTTTTAATCGTATCGGCTGCTCTAAGTTTGCCGTACTGGGGTCCCCTGTTATACAGCTTGATCAAATTTGGAAGCGAGCCGCTTCAAAACAGGTGGTTTACTCCAGGCCACATCAATTTTTACATACCTTTCTTCAACCTTAACTTTTCAGGTGTTATACTGTTGGGAGGCTTTCTTTACTTGATTTTTGTTAATAACAAAACTACGTCTAGTCTGAAGTTGTTACTTGCAGCTTGTTACATTTGGTACTTAGTTGGGTACGTAATGATTATAGCGTTTAACTTGCCAATTCTGCACGTTAAAGTAAACCAGATGATTAATACCGTTTTAATGCCAGCAGCTGGATTAGCCATTTGGAGTCTGCTGAAAGAAGCAAAGGTTAGAAAAATTATTAAAAATACTGGGGTGGCTTTTTTGACAGCTGCATTTATACTTTTCACGTTGCAGACCTATATTACCGGCGTCGAAAGGAACAAGCTTTTGGAAAATGCAAATAAACAGAAGGTTAACGTTAAACTTGCGAAAACGTTCAACAAGCCTGAGTATAAGGGAAAAGTTTTTTTAACAAGTAACTTTGAGCTGCTAGCTTACGCCCCGGTATACGCTTTCATTGTAAACAACGCTCACTATAGTCATCCGGCAGCAAGGTTTCATGAAAGGTTATCCTTTTTGGAAAGCTTAAGTAAAATTGATAATCCAGAAGAGTTTGCCCGAAAGTTGGCTAACAACAAGTACAGTAAGATTGATTATATTTGGTTGAATTATAAAGATGGAAAGTATCATTTAAACATATCGGATGATAACTTTCCTAATGGAGGCAAATCTGTCCACATAAGCTTCGACGGTAAGCTGTTCAGCAGCCAATACTTTGAACGTATTGAAGACAATGGTTACGTTTTATTCAAGCTGAATCCTGAAAGTGGCAGGTAGATCTTACCCCACTGAGTAATATTTCTAGAATAGGGTGGGCTTATGAAACAGACCGGATTACAATTGAAACGCGGTGGAGAGAGTTTCGCGGGATCACAACCATACTACCCGAAGAGTTATGGTGGTTTTATCAGGCATTTGATCCTTGAACTTCGCCCTAAACAATGGACCAAGAACCTGATTGTATTCGCTGCTCTAATTTTTTCCGAGAACATTTTTGATGCGGAATTACTAATACGGAGTATAGGGGCTTTTTTTGCGTTCTGCTTTATTTCAGGAACGGTTTACATACTAAATGACATTTTTGATCGAGAGAAGGATAGATTACATCCAACAAAGAAATACAGACCCATTGCGTCAGGAAAGTTGAGTGTTACGGCGGCGACTGTTAGCGGAATTGTCATATTGACATTTAGTTTGGCGATGTCTTTTTACCTGGATTATCTTTTCGGAGTAATTATGGCCTTTTATTTTTTGATCAATGTGGCTTATACGTTAAGGCTAAAACATGTGGTTATTGTTGACGTAATGATAATTGCCCTGGGTTTTATTTTGAGGGCCGTTTCAGGGGCAGTGGTAATTGGTGTACAGTTGACTTCCTGGTTTTTGATATGTACCATGCTTTTGGCTCTGTTTCTGGCTCTGGCCAAGCGGCGCCATGAGTTAGTCCTTCTTCAAGATGAAAAAGAGGAACATCGGCCAGTTTTAGGGGAGTACTCCACTCATCTTTTGGACCAGTTAATTTCTATTGTTACTGCCGCCACTATAATGGCATATGCCTTGTATACCTTCACCTCGGACAAACCTGTGGAACTGATGTTTACCATACCGTTTGTCATCTACGGGATGTTTCGATATTTGTATCTCGTTCATATAAGAAATCAGGGAGGCAGTCCGGAAAGGATACTGTTGGAGGACAAGCATATTCTACTTACGGTTATCCTTTATGGAGTTAGTGTGATAATAATCCTGAAATATTTTTGAGAGAGTGAAACTCAGTGAACGTACTGGAAAAGATCAAGTCCAAGATTTTTGCGGGAATTATTCTGGGCTTTTTAGTCATGATTGGCTTTGCCCTGTTTGCCGACTTGCGGAAACTTCAGGCGGTTCTGGTAGAGTTTCAATGGCGGTATTTGGGACTGGCCATAGTTTTTACCGCTGTAAACTACCTTCTTCGCTTTGTAAAGTGGGGTATGTATTTGCGTGAATTGAATATTTCTCTGGCTCTGCGGGAAAGTTTAGTCGTTTTCCTGAGCGGTTTGACCATGTCCATTACCCCGGCCAAGATAGGAGAAGTTCTCAAGTCATTCTTGCTGGAGAAACTCAAGGGCATACCTATCAGCCGGACGGCGCCTATTGTGGTAACTGAACGAATCACGGATCTGATCGGCATGGTTCTGTTGGCCAGCTTTGGAGCCACTATTTTTGCTTACGGTCGACAACTGTTGGTCGGTACTTTTCTGCTTCTGGCCCTGTTTATTCTTGTGGTGCAGTCAAGGAAGACCTCTCTGACGATCCTGGAGTTTTTAGGAAAGTTGCCGTTGGTTAACCGTTTTGCCGGGAGTATTAGAACGGCCTATGAGAGTACCTTTTTAATGTTAAGGTTTCCAATCCTACTTAAGGCGATTGCTATCAGTTTTCTGTCCTGGTTTTTTGAATGCTGGGCTTTATACATGGTTTTCAAAGGTTTCTTTGTCGACCAGTCTCTGGTAAGTTCTATGTTCATTTTTTCCTTCTCCTCCATAGCCGGAGCAGTGTCCATGGTCCCCGGCGGGCTGGGGGTGGCCGAGGGAAGTATGACCGGGCTGATGCTTATGCAGGGCGTACCCAAAGCCGTTGCCGTTGCGGCGACATTGATCATCAGGTTTGGCACTCTCTGGTTTGGAGTTTTGATAGGAGTTAGTACATTGATGTGGAATCTTAAGAAATTCGGTGGAGCGGCTGAGGAAGCGAGACAGAACAGTGTGGAAGTTAGTTCCTGATTGGAGATAATAGGGCTCCTGCGGGAGGAATTAGCGGTCCTATGCTTATCTGTGACTTTCATATACATACTGAATACTCCGCAGATTGTAATCTGAAATTAGAACGGTTGGTAGAAAGGTGCCGGAAAGTTGGGCTTAACTGCGTGGCGATAACGGACCATAATGAGACTCAAGGGGCGCTTCAGTTAAAAAAGTATGCTCCTTTCAAGGTGATTGTGGGTGAAGAGATTAGAACCAGTGAAGGAGAGCTGATTGGGTTGTTTCTGGAGGAAAAGATCCCGCCGGGTCTTTCCCCGGAAGAAACAGTTGAGAGAATAAGGGAACAGGATGGGTTAGTGGTAGTACCTCACCCATTTGACCGTTTTAGGAGTTCTGCTATCCGCACTTCAGCTTTGCACAGGATTATAGATAAGGTGGATATTATTGAGACCTTTAACTCGCGCAATAATTATCGCCACGACAACAGGAAGGCTGAACAATTGGCGAAACAGCATTGTATACCTGAAATAGCCGGTAGCGATGCTCATTTTTCTATGGAGATTGGTAATGTAAAACTGTTTCTACAGGACTTTGCGGATCAGAGGCAGTTTCTTGAGTGCTTAAAAACCAGTAGCCAGAGAAAATTGAGAAGAAGCAGTTTATTGGTTCATGGAGGAACTAGGTTGGTCAAATGGCAAAATAGGTGCACCTCGGTATAAACCCGAGGTGCATCATTTACTCTTCATATTGCTCAAATAACTGCCCCCACCGGAAATGTTTCTTCACGTATTCCATCCTCTTTCTGCCTTTGGTGGGCCACCATAAATAGTCGTGGTAGAAGAAAGAGCCGAAAATGAATAAATTGACTAAAGGAGTGCGGAAAAACAGATTTTGAATTGATTTTAAAGGCCCGAACCATAAGATGTCTCCTACCCGGGAGGCCAGGTTGTCCCCAACTCTGAATCCGAAGTTGACGTTGTTAATGTCTTCTCCCACGACTTTTATTTCCCGGGGATCACCGATACCCAATCCTTTTTCATGGGCGATACGAATAAAGGGTAGGCTCAAGGGGTCAAAACCCATCATTTTAGCTGCCACTGCATCGATGGCGACCTGATCGTGGCTGGCCAGGATGTAATCTTTTTCTATGGGCTCCATAGTTCTGGGCCCGGGACCGTTGCCGCAGACGGTTCCATCCATAACGGCAAAGATGCCGGGGTGAATTTCTTTTTGGATGGTGAGCAAGTCGACCAGGGTTTCATGGATGACACTGTGGGTGTAGTGTCGTTTGGTATTGAGGAGGCCTCCAAAAGCGTTTTTCATAGCGCCGGTCGTGGTAGTGTAAATATGACACTTCATGGTGGGCAGGTGAACCATGTTTTTCCCGAAAAAGTAGTCCGGAATGCGGATGCCCTCGGGGAAAATCTTATCCAGGACCAGCATTTGGCCCTTAGGCTCGTAAACCACCCATTTCATATCTTCGTCTCGAAAGTTGTAAAGGACGGGGATATCGTACTTCTTAAAAATTGGTCTGTATTTGTTCAGCTTCTCGCCTTTGAAGGCATTGGTTACCACGGTTTTGTTTTGAACACAGGTTATGTCTTTAAAACCTAATTTGCGCAGGCCAAGGATAGTTCCCTCCAGCTGCCATGGGGTTGTATTGGCGCTCAGGTAGGGGAAGTGCCAGGAAATATTGTCTTTCAGTATGGTTGTGATGCTAGCGTCCAGGTGTTTGTGAACCTGGGCCATTTCAAGCAACCTGGCGTAATCATCGAGTACGGTTTCCGGCCGGGTTTTCAAAACGTAGACGGTACTCATGGTAAGACCTCCTCCTGGTGTTGATTTAAGGGCTGTCTGACGCCTCGATACCAGTTGATTTTAAGATCGTTGCTCCTGGCATAGAAATACAGGCCATGAAATACCCTCATCACATAGATTACCTTAGCCGGCGGGCTCAACGGCTCCTTCCAGGGGCGGGAAGACAAGATGGTGTTTAACTTGTACTGCATGCGCCAGTGGCGGAAATCGTATTCGCCGTCATAGTAGAAAGGTTCCAGCAGGATACTGACGATGTCCCCTAACACCGGCTGGTATTCAGTCAAGGTGGTTTCCGTGAAACCAAGGATTCTTAGATCCTCAATCAGTTCGTCTTCGTTCTGGTATTCTCCCAGCAGCAACCTGATCAGCGCTCCTTTTTCCTGATTAGTTAATTCTACCATGCACCCAAAATCGAGGACTGCCAGTTTGGGAGCGCCCTTTTCATTGACAATTAGGAAGTTTCCCGGGTGAGGATCGGCATGAATTAGCCCTTCTACAATAGAACGACCGACGAAATGAAGATAGGTTCTGAGGAACCATTGTTTTTGTGCGGCTGTTTCCTGTTTGAGAAATTCGTGTAAAGGTGTTCCGGAAATCCATTCGTTGACCAGCAGCTTGTCGTTGCAAAATTGCGACTCCACTCTAGGGATGAGAATATCTTTTTCCTTACTTAGAAGTTCTCCAAGCAGTTGTTGCGAGTAGGCTTCCTTTATGTAATCACATTCTTCCAGTAGTTTTCGCCTGATAGAATCGGCAACTTCAATTACTGCCGGATTGAAAAAGGGAAAGAATTTTAGGCAGAACAGAACAAAAGATACCAGGGAAAAGTCGCTCCTGATCTTTCTTTCAATTCCTTCGTACTTGACTTTGACCGCATATTCTTTGTTTTTGTACCTGAGGCGATATACCTGGCCGATCGATGCCTGCGCAGCCAGCGCAATATCTTCTATACCATCGCAGATTCCTGCTTCCTTGAGTAGGTCATGAATTCTTATTGGCTCCGGTTTTCCCTGGTTGTATAGCTGGTAGAAGGATTGAAATCTGTCCGTGAGGTATAGAGTCAAATGTTGGCCGGCTTTTTGCGGGAACCCGTGTAATTTTCCCAAGGTGGCCGATATTTCGTCATAGGAGGTAGATTGTAGCGCTTTCTTCAACAACATGAGCAGTTTTAGGCTTCGCAACAATCCCGTTTATATTTCCTTCTTTCCAGGAGAATTCCCTGCTGGAGGTTACCGCTGATATAATTCGTCGCCCTGATAACTTTTCAACAAATTAAGGTAAAATCCTTTTTCCTAGAACTCTTTGGCCCGTTCCATTGGCTGATCAGCTTGGGTGCGTACCTGGGGCAGGACTTCCACGGGTGTTGTCGAATCAAAAAGCGAACCCGTTTTATCAGGTCGTGAATTAAAGTAGATTCGGCGTAGAAATTGACAAGGAGATCATATTATGGACCAGTGGGGTCTTTACAATGAACATCCAGGGCTATTGTCTGCAGATAGGAGTAATGAAAAAGAGGGAGGCTAAAAGAATTGAAAGCCGATAACGATTATCAGAAGCTGTTACAAATGGCAAAGCAACTGGATTTAGCCCAGCAGCTTCGCCTGATAGAAGAGTTGGCGCTTTCGATTCGGCGGCAGGCGGAAGTAAGTCCGCGTCGAAGTATCTTGGAGTTACAAGGAGTGGGTCAAGAAATTTGGAAAGAAATTGATGTAACCAAGCATGTCGAGGAGGAGCGGGCGTCATGGGATGGGTAGATTTAAAATATCCTTATAAAATCGAAACATTATCGGAAGAAGAAGGAGGCGGTTTTCTCATTACTTACCCGGATCTTCCGGGTTGTATAAGCGATGGGGATACAATAGAGGAAGCAATTGCTATGGGAGAGGATGCTAGGAGAGCGTGGATAGAAACTAGGTTAGAGCAGGGTCTAGAAGTCCCAATGCCTTTTTCTGGTGCTAATTACAGCAGGTAGAAGTTATGCTACGGATGAAAAGTAAGTTCGGCAAGTTTCATAAGAACAGGTGTTAATTTTCTCAGCTCATCTTGTTAGCGAATAGGGGTGCATGTTTATGCGAATACCTCTTTCCGGCCCGGATATTACGGAGAGGGAAATTGAACTGGTCAATGAGGTGCTGCGGTCCCGGTGGTTGAGTATGGGGCCGAAGGTGAAGGAATTTGAAGAGAAAATGGCTGCGTACGTCGGTCGGCGGTTTGCGGTGGCGGTGAACAGCGGGACCAGCGGGCTTCACCTTTTGGTGCGCAGCCTGGGTATCGGCGAGGGGGACGAAGTGATTACCACCCCCTTTAGTTTTGTGGCTTCGGCCAACTGTATTCTTTACGAGAGGGCCAGGCCGGTATTTGTGGATATAGACCCGCTGACGTTGAACATTGATGTAGACAGGATTGAGGAAAAGATTACAGAACGCACCAGGGCCATTTTGCCGGTGCACGTTTTCGGCCAGCCGGTGGATATGGAGCGGGTAAGGGAAATAGCGCAAAAACACGGGCTGGCGGTGATAGAAGATGCCTGCGAGGCGATTGGGGCGGAATACAGGGGCAGAAAAGCGGGGGCGCAGGGCGACGGGGCAGTCTTTGCTTTTTACCCCAACAAGCAGATGACCACCGGCGAAGGCGGGGTAATCGTTACCGATGATGAGGAAATAGCCAAGCTTTGCCGCAGTATGCGCAACCAGGGGCGGGGAGAGGACGGAGCGTGGCTCTGTCACGAGCGGCTGGGGTTTAACTACCGGATGGATGAGCTGAGTGCCGCCCTGGGGATTGCGCAACTGGAGCGGATAGAAGAGCTGCTGGCCAAGAGGGAAAAGGTGGCTCGGATGTACAACGAGAGGCTGCGCGAGATTGAAGGGGTAAAGGTGCCTTACGTAGCGCCGGAAGTAAACAGGATGAGCTGGTTTGTGTACGTCATCAGGCTGGAGGAAGGCATTGACCGGGATAAGGTGATGGAATACCTGACGGCCCATGGTGTGGGCAGCCGTCCTTATTTTACCCCCATTCACCTGCAGCCGTTTTATGTGGAACAGTTCGGCTACAAAGAAGGCGACTTTCCGGTGACCGAGCGGGTGGCCAAATCAACCATCGCCCTGCCGTTTTACAATAACCTTACGGAAGAGCAGGTTGATTATGTGGTGAAGACGCTGGAGAGGGCTTTGGCGACGTTTTGAAGGGAATGATATTATTAAGATATTCGTATCAAGTAGTACCGTTATCATTGCCGTATAGATCCCTCATCAGTTTTTCCCGTACCGCTTCAATTTCTCTTTCTATCTTATCCCGCGTATACCCTTTTTCCCGAGCCTCTACCTCGAACTCTTTCAATAGTAAGTCTAGTGATGAAACTGGTTCTAAAACAACTCGGTTATTATCTACGTAAACGCGAAATTTGGTCTTAGGAGTAATTTGTAGCTTCTCCCTGACCTCTTTTGGAATAGTAATTTGCCCACGTTCGGTTGGACTGATAAGCCTATCTTCCATAGTACTATTCCCTCCCGTTCTACTGTTATTATATTAAGTATTCTTATCATAAGCAATAAGAATTATTACCTCTTTCGGTTCAAGTCGTTGAACCTGTATTTAAGCCGGGGACGGTTCTGAACTTAGTCAAAAATGAACCCCACTGCGGTGGCAGTGGGGCGGGGTACAGTTTTAATGCAGGTAGTCATCCAGTTCGGACAGTTCATTGATATCAAAGATGTTATCTATCAACTGCTGTAGTACATAGGTATCTTGTTCTTTTATTCTGACCACATACTCCTTTGGCAGCTTACGGAACTTTTTAATCAAAAGTCTAATGGTAATGTCTACCAAGGATTCTTCCCTACCTTCTTTCCTGCCTTCTTCCATGCCTTTTTTCATACCCTTTTCAAAAATCCTTTGGTAACCGGCGGATTCTTCGATGCCCAGCATTTTTTCCACCTCCTGAAAAACGGCATCAATAGTCTGTTTATCGTAAATCAAACCGGCAAAAATTTCCGCTCTGAAGAGCGCTGTTTTTTTGGCTTCCTGGTCCAGGTTGCTGGCTATAATATCTTCTACGCATTGCCGGAGAAATTTTTCCTTGTCTCTGTTACGTTTTTCCCGGTCCACCAGCGGTAGCAAAGAACGCAGTTGCTGGTAGGGTGTATTTCTCAATTCCTCATAGTTCAGTTTACCCAAATCGACAAGACGATAACGATAGTCCAGCATATTTTCAGTTCCCAGGCGGTAATGCAGTTGACCGGCCATGTTCATTTCCCGCTGACCGAGATAGATGACCACCTGGTAGACGGGCAGGCGGTAGGTTTTATGAATTTCTAAAGCGTAGCGCAGCATGCGGTAGGGCATTTCCCGGTCGTTATGGCTTTGGAACTCCAGATGGATGGCCAGAGGACCTTGTTCACTCATTGCCTCTACGACCAGGTCGGAGAACCTGGTTTCCACCTGGGGGAACTCAATTTTCAGGTCGTTGACTACTGTAGCCCGGATGTCACTGAAGTAATTGATGAGATCTTCTGTCCCGTCGGCAAATAAGTCTTTAATGGTAATGTCATACCGGTTACCGCTTTTTGGCTGCAAAAATATCACCGCCTGATTCATCCTGACTTAATTTTACCAGACAGTTAAGGCTCCGGCAAGGCTGGTTGTACAGCGGAATGTGTCAAGTAGTATCGGGTAAAATTTTCCCTGCTCCAATCGAGGCTTAAAAGTGTACGTCAAATTACGAT
>NZ_BDGJ01000196.1 GCF_002207765.1 Calderihabitans maritimus | reverse complement strand
GAAGTGGTAGGCCAGCTAAGCTACAGGCAACTGTTTTAACAAAGGGAACTGCAACAAAATGTTGTGTACCCCTTGCATACCAATAACTAACATATCATACATAAATCCCCAATTACCATTGGAGGAAAGAAAATCGAAAAAATTACCTAGGTCCACTTGACAGCTTC
>NZ_BDGJ01000195.1:47283-47764 GCF_002207765.1 Calderihabitans maritimus | reverse complement strand
TCATACATAAATCCCCAATTACCATTGGAGGAAAGAAAATCGAAAAAATTACCTAGGTCCACTTGACAGCTTCGGTTTCCGGGTAGGTGTTGACGGAACTCAACGGATAACGTATAATAAAAATCGCGATCACAAGTTGATAATATCATGAATAACCTGAATTACTTTAAAAAATTTAAGGTGCTGATGTGGCTCAGCGGTAGAGCAGCGCACTCGTAATGCGCAGGTCGCCGGTTCGAATCCGGCCATCAGCTCCAGAAAAGCCAGAAATGGCAGGGCTTCCGTGGTTGGAAGTATCTGCCATTTCTATTTAAGGGGTTATTTTGCGAACAAATTGCAAACATAATTTTTTCGCTCAGTCATCCAGCAGTTTTTACAGCCTGTAGGCGGCTTCCTTCTGCATACCCTCCATCAGGTGTCCATAGGTGTCCATCGTGGTCCTTATACTGCTGTGGCCCAGGCGTTCGGAAATGACCTTTGC
>NZ_BDGJ01000195.1:19405-47157 GCF_002207765.1 Calderihabitans maritimus | reverse complement strand
CTGGCCCTCCCGCCTTTATCAGCAGGCTGGCGTGGGTGTGGCGCAGTCCGTGGAATGTTACCGGCAGGTTAAGCCTAGCTGCCCGTCCTGCCGAATCTGTTGGATAAAGTCGGCGGGTTTATCGACCTCCCGTCTTCACGGCTGCATACAAGGTTAAAATCCTTCCACTGCGGACCTGCTTTCAGCTTTAATTCAAGCTGGCGCTTCCTGTGCTCCCGCAGTTCCCTAACTACCGAGGGGGAAATGTCCACGCGCCTGCGGCTTTTGGCCGTCTTCGGCTGTCCGAATTCCGGTTTGTTTGCATTTCGCTGTATACTGGCCTGCCTGATAGTTATAACGCCGCGGTCAAGGTCAACATCGTCCCATGTCAGTCCTAGAATTTCGCCCATTCTCATGCCGTGTAGATGGCGAGGTATGCGGGCATATACAAATAGGTACGAATATAGAGGAATATTCTACCGAGAGGTAGTATTAGATGTAAAAAAGCAGTCTGATATTGCCGATTTTCTGCGGGATTTGCAGGAAAAGTTTGGTGAGGCAAACACTGCTAAACGACAGATAGGTGCCTGGTTTGACCCTACGGAGGGACGGCAGGGATTTAGGGTGGATTTTATTAAGTACAGGGCGCCGGATGTTGCTGACTATTATTTGAGGCTATCACCTCCACTGCGTGGACAAACCGTTACTTGGGCTAGAGATGTACTCGGTTCTAACTTAAAGCGCTTTCCGGTTTCGGTATCAGTGGAACGCTACGGTACTTATCAGTATGGTTTAACAATACTTGCTGATACGGTCTTTCCCGCTGCGTTAATGCAGATGGTTATGCCGGTGGAAAAATTGCTTTGTGAGTGTGGCTGCGGGCGTCCGCTGCTGCCTGGCCGTCAACGGTGGGCTACGGATGCCTGCCGCAAGAGGGGGTGGAGACAGAGGCGGAAACGGGAAAAGTGGCAATACGGTTTTGGTGAAAATGGTAAGAGCAAGAAACAGTAAGTTTACGCTGACAACAGCATCTCACCTCTTGCCTTAGGTACAGCAGACTTCCTATCTGGAAGGACATAATGTTTGATTAGAGGGCTTTCGGGGGTAAAGTTATTTGCTAAGGATGTGGAATATTTGTTTACCACTCCATCAAGAGATTTTATCTCCCAAATTGCAGGTTTTAGGAAGGCTCTTGATCATTATGAGGGAGAAAAGACGACGTATATCGGAGGCAATCGAAAGTAAAAAGAAAATAAGTTTTAGTTATGTAGATGCTGAAGGGAAAAAGACAACGCGTACGGTGTGTCCTTTGGTTCTGTTCGAATATGATAAATATTTGGAAGGAATACGGTATTATCTAACGGCTTTTTGCGAATTGGATTTTGACTACAGGACATTTCGCTTGGATAGAATGCGAAAGATACGCAGCTTGGCGGAAGTTTTTGAACCGAATGAGTTTTCTGATTTTGACTTTTACGAGAAATTAGGCACTGTTTTCACACGAAAAAGAGTACGCATAATTAAGAGGGTTGATGCGGGAAAGAAATCCGGGAGACAAGTACGGTCACTGTTGCCTCCAACCGCTGCTACTGGAGTTTACGGTTCTGTTAACGATGATATAGAGATTGAAGAACATATTTATGGCAATTTCAACGATGATTATCCTAAAGAGTGGTACTCCTCCAAGGTAAAAGGTGGTTTCTGTTTATGCCGTTCTCCTTTGGAGGAGATGGAGTTCGAGAAATTAGACAACGACGACGAAGTGCTTGCTTACGAAGTCGAGCCGTTTAAAATTCGTTACTACGCAGGTTCAAAAGTCAGATATTATATACCCGACTTACTTGTTACATACAGAGATGGGAGACGTGTGATAGCCGAAATTAAAACGCTCTCGGAGGTTAGGTTAGAGAAAAATCAAGCTAAGTTTAAGGCAATAGAACAATATGCAAAAGAACATGGTTATGAATTTGAGGTCTGGGCGCGCAGAGGTATCGGGCGGTTAACGGGGGCTATTTTCGATGCGTCAGATGAAGGAAACTATTCATCCTGGGAAAATGCTGTAGAAGTAGCTACACGTAGAATTGAGAAAAACGAGGCCGAACGGCGAAGAAAACAATTTTGGGATAACTGGGGTTGCCTAGTTGTAATTATGATAGGTCTTGCGTTTCTTTTGATATTTTCATTTTTGCGATAAGCGTTTTGTTTTAAGCTAACAGCAAAAATGAACAACTGCGTGAACCGGTGTTTGGATGCGGGCAAAAGCCTGCATAATTTGTTTTCGTGTTTGCAAAATGACGGAATTTTTACGCAGGGATGCCGTGCACGCCTTGTGTAACAAGGGTTTGAGGCATATAAATTTGCAGACATTCTGCAAACATACGGGGCTGAAATGAATGGATTTCCTTGGAGTTCACTGGACTAAAACGCAGGAAAATCAAGGGTTCCGGCGTACAGCCCATAGGCTAAAAGGGGTATCTATGAACTCGTAATGCGCAGGTCGCCGGTTCGAATCCGGCCATCAGCTCCAGGACAATCAAGGGTAATGGAGCTTGGGATTATTTCCCAAGCTCCTTTTTTGTCATAACTTTGCCATAACCAGTTAGTATTGCTTCCAACAGTCCGGCGGCGTCCTTCTGCATACCAAGTATTACATGACTGTATATGTCCTGCGTTATGACACTATACCAAGCCGAAACTATTGAGTAGATTCAATATCAATATTATGATCACTGATACTATCACCGCATATATACCATTCCACCTGGGTCCAGTAACTAAAGGCGAACGCTCTATCAGGCCCGACATAGTAACGTTAAGACCGGAAGAAGGGGAGACAGCTATACCTAACGACCAACTGGAAGTGAGGATTAAGGCCATTAAGTCACGACTAATATTGTAAAACTCCGGTCGAACAGAACTGCCCAAGATAGTGACGGTAATTATAGGATGAATCCCTAACATGGCAAGCAGGACAGTCAACGATATAACTACCAAGGAAAACACGACGGCGTTTCCGGCTACAGTTTCCTGGAGCAATATGGAGACCAAGTTATCCCAGTGAGAGACGCTTACGGCGGTAGAAAAAAATCCTGCACCTAAAAACAAGACTACTTCATTTTTCAATCTAGGCAAGTTCACTTTAAAGTATTGATCCTTAAATTCAGCGACGAAAACGGGTAACTTCCTGATTACTGTCAACCAAATTATAGGAAAAACAAGGGAAACCATTG
The DNA here is from genome assembly GCF_002207765.1 of Calderihabitans maritimus. NCBI lineage: Bacteria > Bacillati > Bacillota > Clostridia > Neomoorellales > Calderihabitantaceae > Calderihabitans > Calderihabitans maritimus. The sequence continues at coordinate 43,948 of NZ_BDGJ01000195.1, read as the reverse complement.
CCACTACAACAACCGTGGTTATCCCGGTTAAAAGCGAAATGATTACAATAGTGGCGATTAACAAAAGGCCGAATGTACTGAGTTCTACAATTTTATTCCAAGCGATTTCCATTTCTTCCTTGGCGGGAGAACAACCTCGACTATTAGTACGGTTCTTTTCCTCCAGCAGGGTCATGAGCCAGCCAATAAAAATAGCCATGAAACTCATCAGTAAACCGTAGGGAAAAATTTTCAGCCATTTGGCGCCTGTTAGTTCCATAGTTAACGCAACTGCCGCATGACCGGGATTCCAAATAATGGATGCCGCAAAACCACGAATAAGGGCGGTACTCAGAAGCCGTCTGTTTTTACTTTTTTCGCTAGCCAAACTAATTTGATGGACCAGTGGAACTACGGCTACATTAATCATAACTCCGACCAGGAATGTTACTACTTTAACTAATAGATAGAACTGGTTGTCCCGCCGGACATAGTGCCGGAAAAATCCCTTCAGGACATCTATGTATCCCCCTTGGCGAATGGGGATTCCTAATAAAGGAACCAAAGTGAACATTACCAGCAGATAAAGATTCCTTCTCAGTGCCTTGCCCCATACAGTTAAGGGGACGTGATAATGATATAAAAGAATAGCGCCAATAATAAACAGAGAATAACCGATTATACGGGAGGTCCCGTGTACTGCAACCATACTCAAGACTAAGGTCACGATTATTAAAATGTCAATAATACAGTCCAGCCAGTTCCATTTTATAAATAATGTCGTTAAATACAATAAAGCCAATAGAAACAGGCTGCTGCTTCTAACTTTAACTAGTAGATTGCTTGTCATGCAAATCGTCTCCAATACAGCAACTGAAGTTACGACCCTTCGTGAAAACATCATAGTTTTATTGAACTGATATTAAATTAGACAATTATTTCTGGTTTCCTTTGTTTTTCAATTGACGATGGCAAAAGATTAAGCTAAAATTACCGTAACTTTATCTACCCAGTGCCAAAATACAGTTTCGGGGAGGGAAACATTTTGGGATGGGAAACAATCAGAGAAGAAATCATTGCCCTGAAGGAAAAGAGAAATGCCGTTATTCTGGCCCATAATTACCAGCCGCAAGAGGTTCAAGAAATAGCAGACCACCTGGGAGATTCTTTTGAGTTGGCCCATTTGGCTGCCTCTACCGACGCAGAAACAGTTGTACTCTGCGGGGTGAGGTTTATGGCCGAAAACGCAGCTATATTAGCTCCGAACAAAACCGTCTTATTGCCAGAAAAATATGCTGGTTGTCCTCTGGCCGAAACCATTACGGCAGATGAACTTCGGGAAAAAAAGCGCCAGCATCCGGAAGCAGCAGTTGTGTGCTATATAAATACCACGGCAGAAGTTAAGGCAGAAAGCGATATCTGCTGTACTTCTTCCAATGCGGTACAGATAGTAAATTCGTTACCAGAGGAAAAAGTGATTTTCGTACCGGATAGAAATGTTGCTCGTTACGTTGCTGCCCGGACGGATAAAAAAATAATCCCTTGGGATGGACAGTGCATTACCCACCAGCGGGTAACAGCAGAAGAAATAAAAAAAGTGCGCGAGGTACATCCTGACGCAATGATAGCAGTTCATGTTGAATGCCCACCTCAAGTAGTAGAGCAGGCAGACTATGTTGGAGGTACTTCAGGTATAGCAAAATTTGCCCGGGAAAGCAAAACTTCCAAAATAATCATAGGTGCAGAAATGGGGTTGATATACCGGTTGAAGCGGGAAAACCCGGGCAAGCAGTTCTTCTTACTGTCCCCAGGATTGATTTGCCCTAACATGAAAGCCACTAATTTGGAAAAGATACGCCAGGCGCTCGTAAATATGGAGCCTCGCATCACCGTTCCTGAAAAAATAAGAAAGCAAGCTTTTAAAGCTTTAGAAAAGATGTTAACCATTATCCCAAATTAAATTTCACGTCCCTGTAGTTAGTAATTTAATAGCATCAGGAAAGTTTCTTGCTGGATTATATAAGATTAAGTTTCTGATGTCTTGTCGGTTCGGGATGATAAGAACGGGTCATTTTCCCACCAATTAATCCCCATCTCCCTAGCTTTGTCCACAGAAGCGATCAATAGCCTCAGCTTGATCTTCAGCAGCTCTACATCCGCCAGGTTGATGGTAATATCACCAGCAATTACTACCCCCTTGTCCAAAATTCTTTCCAACAGTTCAGCCAGATTTGTAGTTTCTATAGCGTGTTGTACAGTCACGTCTTTCCCCACCTTTACCAATTTATTGTTTTTGAATACATTAAATCTCCCAACGGGCCAAGGTTTAAGTTGAGCTCCTCATCCTCCAGTCCAAAGACTTCTTTCAATTCCTCCATTTTTTCTTCCAGTCTCATTAATGTAATTCCCACTCTTTCTATTTCCTCGGGACTCAGGGAACCGGCCTCCATCCGCTTAATTGCCTGTTTTTCCAATAGCCTGCGGATCAGTTCTATGAGGGTAAGCACTAACTTGGCCAGCCCCTGTTCAACCTTTTCAGGATCAGCATTAATTCTACGCGGTACAGTATCCTGTCTCTTTTGCACTTCTTCAACGAATTCATCCAAAGCCCCCGGTTCTGACTCCACCCGTGTACCCACGATAGCTCTCTCCTCCTTTAGTTGGTAGTTCCAAGACGTTCCTTATCATATTTCCCCTCAGGGAAGTGAAACACTATCGCCAATTGAAAGCGGTTGCTCAAACCCCGCGAAATTATATGGAGGCCAGGGCCCACTGCTTAAAAACTTTAGGGAAGGAAACTTCTGCTTAATCTGCTCAACCTTCTCCTGATAATTTTTATACTGCTCTTTCCGGACCAGGTACACCGCATCTAACAGCAGCCTTTCCGTTCGTAGCTTGCTCAAACGACCAGCTTCAGCATATAACCGGAGCTCCGCATCAATATCTCCGATTAGCTTGTCGGCCTGTTCCTCTAGAGACCGTTGGATACGATATTCTCTCAATTTCTTAAGCAGATACTGCTTACCGGGTGTGCTTTCGGTCTGATTTGTCCAAAGTTGACTATTTTGTTGTTCCGCATTAATTTTCGCTTTGAGCTGTTCTCCGGGCCAGATGATTTTTAACCCAAATTCCACTTTGTCTTCCAACTCACTCAATTTCCTCTCAAACATAGAGTAATACTTTCTCAACAGCGAAACTACCATTTCCCGGCCGTGAAATACGGTGCCAAATCTAACCGGCAGTACGGTACCGTGCTGCATGGCTTCTTCAACGACCTGGTCATGTAAAAGAATATTTTCTTCCCTAATGTCAACAGTACGGCCGGCTAAATCGCTTACTATAGCTTCCAAACTGCGATACGGAATACTATAGATATCGCGGCCGTGCATACCCCGGTGCTGAATAACAAAATACTGGCTGCTTTTAACAATACAGTATAGATACACTCCCAGGCTCAACTGCTGCTTACCTCCCTGTATCTTTCCGGTTCGTCCTGTTTCAGAGTATTTATTGTTTCTACCGACGATAAAAGGAGGCGTAAGCCTAGATAAATCAGGTCCACGTCGGCGACCGAGATCGTTATATCGCCGGCAATCACAACCCCTTTATCTAGGACCCGGTCTATGGTTTCCAGTAACGTAATCTTCTTTTGGCTACTTGGCTCTTGCATGTTCATCGCTTCCTTTTCCTGATACTGTGCAAAAATTGTATGCAGGCCAAGGACCTGAATAATCGAACTCCAGATAAGGGTAATCTTTTTGTAAACGTATCACTTCGGATAAAAATTCATTTATTTTTTGTTGCTCAACCAAATATGCTGCATTTAAAATCATATCCACGTCTTTTCCCGTGACCTTTTTGTCCAGCAAATCATTGGTGCAGGAACTAACCGCCAGCTTCTTCAAGCGCCCGTAACATTGTTCTGCGTGAGCAAACAATAATCGGTCTATCTCTTCTTGTACCGTTTTAGATAACTTTTTCTTTAATAAATAAGCTTGCCCCCCAGAAGCAACTGCTATCTTTTGCTTTAAATCCCCCACCTGCGGGCTGAAGCGAATAACATGTTCTTCCATAGCCTGCAGTCTATAGTATATTTTCACTCCCCACTCTTCTTTCCCCTCAAGCCAAAGCAAAATGCCGGAAAAATTCGAATAATTTTCCGCCAGAATTTCCCGGATCCGCCTATCATCTCGATAAATGGTAGCAAATCGCATCGGGATCACCGTACACTTAGACATCACTTGCCTAATCACCCGCTCGTGCAACATGCCTTTGGTACGGATCCAGTCCATATCCTCTAGCCTGGTCCTTAGTGCTTCCTCGCCAAATTCATCCAACGGTACCTTGCTTACTACGGCCCGCAGGTTTCGATAAGGTATTGAATAGACAGGATTGGCCGGGTCAACTCCCCGCGTTCCTAAACCGGCAGGATACTCTCCGGTACTCTCCCCGGTGATGCAGTACAAATAGACAGCCTCTTGAGCCGGCTGCTGAATAGCGTCATTTCCTTGCAGCATCTTCGAAACCCCTCCTTCATGTGTCTGAGAGCTCCTCCTGTTCCCACTCCTTCACGATTCGGTACCGTTTCAGCAATTCTGCTTCTTTTACTCGGTACTCTTCTTCGCTAATCTCATCCATTTCATAGAGCAGCTCCAGTTCTAGCAGCTCTCGCTTTATTTTTTGTGGGTCACTTAGCTCCCTTTGCGCTTGTTGAATAATCTGGTCAATAACCCATGCCGTCCCTTTCAAGGGAAATAGTAAAATATCATCAATGAGCAGCATTAGCGTTTCACCACACCAATTCCTTTTAGCTTAAGCAGTATTTTTACGAAATTATACGGCGGCCAGGGGCCCGTATATCGAAAATCCAATTTTTCCCGGTATTTTTGGTAAAAACGGCTCACCTGCGCGTCAAATTCCTGCTCGCGGTTCTTGTCTACCAAAAAGGCTGCGTTCAAAATCATACGATTGGTAATAAGATCATTGGCAACAGAAGCTACCGCGTACCTTTGCAACCCATAATAAATTTCGCCGATATACCTGGATCTTTTTTGGGCTACAATGTTTTCTATCATTTGCCCCAACTGAAATTTTTTAGAAAATACCTGCTTTCGGTATTTGGGACTTTCTCTGGCTGCCGCCGCTTTCAATTGCCTTAACTGGGGGAATCCTTTTTCGATTTCTGCAGCGAAATACTCTTTTTTCCAAAGTACTTTCAGGCCCAATTCTACCTTGTTATCCAAATTTTTCAACGCTTCCATGGCTTCTTCGTAAATCTTCTTCAGCAGTTCCTGTACATCCGCCTCCGATTTGAAAATCAGTCCAAAACTGGCAGGAATTACAGTAAATTCTTTCATTATTTCGCCGAGAACCCGCTCATGCTGCAACGCATGCTTCCGGTCTGGATCATAGATTATTATTGGTGAATCGCTGACTACCATAGCCAGATCACGGTAATTTATAGTGTATACCAGGTCATTACGGTCTCCTACCCCAATAGGCCCAAAATTTCTGGCTTCCCGAGAGGCAATAGCACCATAAATGTACTTGCCTTCTGCAACTGCCATTCCCCTCACCCACCTGCTTTAACGAATTCAATCTCCTTCCATAGTTAGAACACGACCTTTATAATCCTCCAGTTCATCGGTTTCCGGTAATTTCAGCTCTTCCATGGCGGCAGAAAAATGCCTGGTAGCGATTGAAAACGCAGTATAATCCTCCGGGCTTAAGCTTTCGCGGTTCTGTAGAAATTCTCTAACAGCTATCAAAGCAGCCCGGTTGCATATCGCTTGAATATCAGCCCCCGTAGCCCCCTCAGTCTCAATAGCCAGCTTAACCAGGTCAACATCTTCCGCCAATGGTTTGCCCCGGGTGTGAATCTGGAAAATTTCCAACCGGGCATCAACATCAGGAACAAGTAGCTCCAGCCGGAGGTCAAACCTACCCGGTCGGAGCAGTGCCGGATCAATGAGCTCCGGCCGGTTACTGGCAGCCAGCACCACTACCCCCTTTAGTTCCTCCACCCCGTCCAGTTCGGTTAACATCTGACTGAGCACCCGTTCCGTAACATGAGCATCACCGCCGCCGGTACCCCGGGTGGGCACCAAGGCATCAATTTCATCAAAGAAAACAATACATGGTGCCGCCTGTTTAGCTTTTTTGAAGACCTCCCGCACTCCTTTCTCCGACTCGCCCACCCATTTAGACATTAGCTCTGGGCCCTTTACCGATATGAAATTGACCCCGCTCTCGGTTGCCACCGCTTTGGCAAGCAACGTTTTTCCCGTACCAGGAGGACCATAGAGAAGAATTCCTTTCGGCAGCTCAATTTTGGCGTAGTCAAATAATCCTGTATATTTCAACGGCCATTCAACTACCTCCATTAATTTTTGTTTAATCTCAGTCAGCCCTCCGACATCACTCCAGTGTACATCGGGAACTTCAGCTACAACTTCTCTGATAGCAGATGGTTCCACCTCTTTCAGTGCTTCATAGAAATCAGCCATAGTTACTTGTAGCTCCGCCAGCAGTTCATAAGGAATGCGTTCAACAGAAAAATCTATTTTGGGTAGTACTTTCCGCAAGCAAACCATGGCCGCCTCTTTACACAAAGCCGCCAGGTCTGCCCCTACATATCCATGAGTAATTTCTGACACTTTTTTCAAGTCCACATCTGCTGCCAACGGCATGCCCCGGGTATGGATCTGTAAAATTTCCAGCCGACTGTGTTTATCCGGTATATTTATGGCAATCTCCCGGTCAAAGCGGCCAGGCCGCCTGAGCGCCGGGTCCAGTGAATTGGGAATATTGGTAGCGCCAATAACTACCACCTGGCCTCGGGATTCCAGCCCATCCATTAAACCCAGAAGTTGGGCCACCACCCTCTTTTCCACTTCGCCAACCACAGTTTCCCGTTTGGGGGCAATAGCATCAATTTCATCCAAGAATATAATGCTGGGGGCTTTCTTGCTGGCCTCCTCGAAGATAGCTCGTAATTTGGCCTCACTCTCGCCGTAAAAGCGATGAATTATCTCCGGACCGTTAACATGAAAAAAGTGAGCGTCTGTCTCATTGGCTACTGCCCGGGCGATCAAAGTTTTGCCGGTACCCGGCGGTCCGTAAAGCAAAACACCTTTAGGAGCTTCGATCCCCAGCCTGTTAAAAAGCTCCGGGTATTTCAACGGTAATTCAATCATCTCGCGAATTCTTTGTATCTCTTTATGAAGACCTCCAATATCCTCATAGGAAACCAGGAATCCCCTGTCACCCGTACCTTCTTCGGGCTTCACATTCACAGTAGTACCTGTGTGTACCAGTACTACATCTTTCGGAATAGTGTCTACCACCAGAAACTCCTGAGACTGGAAGCCAAATAGGTTTATCCGAACTTTATCCCCTTGCACCAGTGGGAAACCTTCTATTAATTTGCCAATATATCCTGTATCCTCTTGCTTTAACGCGCGGGGCTGGGCGCTGACAGGCGCTAGTATTACCTTCACCGCCGGTTTTACGGAGATTTTCCGGATTTCAACTTTATCCCCCAGGGTGACCTGGGCATTTTCTCGGCTGATCCCGTCAATTTGAATGATGCCTTTTCCCCGCTGCTCCGGGTAGGTAGGCATCACCTTAGCCGCCGTTCGTTTGCCGCCGATGATTTCGATGATATCTCCCACCGCAACATTGATTTCTTCCATGTGTGCCGGGTCAATCCTAGCGATAGCCCTCCCCACGTCTTTGGTCAAGGCTTCAGATACTCGCAACCGCAAACTTTTCAACGCAGTATTTATTGCTGTCACCCTCCTCGCTTTCAAATACTGGCTGCTAAACCACAGCCTGGTACAAATATTTGGCAAATTCCTGTAAATTTGCCAATCCTCGTACTTCAGCCATTAACCGGTTTACTTCTATAATCTGACACTGCTTAAATTCTTCCCGTAGTAGAGCAATGTATTTTTGCTGTTCTTTTCTTCTGGCAGTACAAAAACTACATTCATTGTTTTCCGGGATTACGTTGTTCACAATCAGGTGCCGCACCGGGATCTGCATAGAGTTAAGCTGCCGCAGCATCCGTTTCGTTTCATTAACGGCCATGGCCTCCGGAATGGTCACCGCAATAAACCTGCTCCTGGCCGGCGTTCGCAGAAATCGCACCACCCTGTGGATCAGTTTTTTTAACATTAAAAAGAAGTCATCGGTGGCATCATGTACGTCTTTCCCCGAAAACCGCCCGACAATATATTTATATTTCCAACGAATCCTGGCAAATACCTTAACCCATACATCCAGCAGTTCCGGCAAAGCTAGTAGCCGCAAGGTGTGCCCCGTAGGGGCCGTGTCCCAAATATAGAGGTCATAGGCATTGTCTTCGATAAAATCCATAATTTGTTTTAATCCCATCATTTCATCCAAGCCGGGTAAAGGCAACGAGTAAATCTCATCAATATCAGCTTCATCTAAATAGGTCGTGGTGACTAACATATTAATAATTTCTTCATTATAGTCTTGTTTAAACTTTTCCAACATCTTCTCAGCATTTAGCTCTAACGCCGCCAGATTTTCGATCCCCCTAACCGCCGTGATTTCGTCTCCCAATCGCTGACCCAGGCTATCTGATAGAGAATGGGCCGGATCTGTAGAAAAAAGGAGAGTTTTTTTTCCCTGCTCGGCAAAATGAAGGGCGGTGGCCGCAGCGCAGGTGGTTTTGCCTACCCCGCCTTTACCGCTAAACAGGAAGAATTTTAACTTACTGTTACCGGAATGATCCATTACCCCTCACGCCTCTTCATTGAAATCTAACGCCAATTAACCTTCTTTCACCAGGTCAGTTCATACCATTCCTGCTAAGTTCTTAAACTCCCGTTCTAGGGCTAATTGTTCACTTATAACCCCGGCTAATTCTTGTTGTAATTCCTTTTCTTTTCTATCCAGGTCGGCTGCCACCCGGGAGACCCAGCCTAACCTCTGGAGGATGATATGTTTCCGCCTTTTTAATTGCTCCTCCCGCCTGAAAATTCGCCGCACCCTGCTCGATAATCGCTGAAGTTTCGAAATCCGTATACCCGAACCAGGCAACGACCCGGCCCTGACGGTCAATACGGTGTTTATGTCCTGCAAAGAACGCAGGTCATTGACCCCCCGCAAGCGCATAGGATGCCCTCCCCCTTGCCCTTTATTCCCTGCTTAATTATTTTATCGCCAATAACATTCACGGCTTACTCTTCCCGTTCACCAGAATCGGCTGTCTTTTTGGGCAGCCTGATTTCTACAACCCCATTTTTAAAAGCAGTGGTAATACCATTCTGGTCGACAGGCACCGGCAGTAGCATCTCTTTCCTGTAATGCCTGTAACTTCCTTGAGCGGAAATTACCAGGATATCCCCGTCAACCTTCAGATGGAAATCTTCTTCCTTCACTCCGGGAACTTCTACTATGACCAGTACAGCATCGTTCTCTTCAAAAATGTCTACGCTCGGTTCAACAATTTCTCGAATAACCAAACCCTTGTCATCTTTGCTGATATTACCGAAGGGCTTGACCTTGGCGGTACCCGCCTGCCCCAGTCTTATATTAATTCCGTAAAGACCTCGTAATCCCCGTTCCTTGTCAAGTCCACCAATTTCCCCCGTATGAGAAATCTCCGACTTCCCTTCCGCCTCCATTTGTTTAATCAGGTCGATCAAATTCCCCAGACCCTTAAATAAGTCGCCGAACCCCAGGTTAATGCTGATGTCTTCCGATCCTTCTTTTTTCTTGTGCACTTTACCCCCCCCTCAAGTTGAAGCATTTTTTGTTTCACTGACCTGGATTAATTTGTCACGGCGCGGTTACTTTGTGAGGTCAATATATCCAGACAGATTTGCCTAAAAAAAGGGTCACTGTTGTTTGGCTTTAAACCTTGAAGTCTAGTAACTTTTGCAATGGCAATACTAGCACGTACCGTTGGGACATATTCATACTCCTTTTTGGTACGATAATCTCGCACAATTTTAACCACCCGCCTTGCATCTTCTAGCGGCAAACCGGACTTGGCAGCAGTAACTGCAATTTCGGTTTCTTCATCAAAGTGATCCAAATTAATGGTAATCATCCGGTCTCGCAGGGCGTCCTGACTCCTGTATACTCCGGCATATTCTTCCGGGTTGCTGGTAAAGATGGCCCGGAAGTCGGGATGCACCTTGAGCCATGTATCACCTATTTTGACCGGCGGTAATTGCAATAATTTCTCCTCCAGGACTCCCAGCAAGACATTGTTGGTTTCCGGCCTGGACCTGGTAAATTCATCATAGACCAGGGTATAACCTTTCCGACAGGCCTCGGTAAGGGCAGCATCGGTCCAGCGAAAAGTCATTTCTTCCTCAGTCTTTAATACCGAATGGATAAAATTGTCAATCACCTTACGCTCTTTGTAACCGTAGATTCCTCCAATCAGGTCTGTAGGGTTAAAATCGCTGTTGCCGTAGGTCAGCGCCACCGGGCGCCCCAGTTTTTGGGCGACGTGTAGGGCCAGCGTAGTCTTCCCGGTGCCGGCGGGCCCACAGAAATGAACGGCAAACCCGGCCTGTAAATAGGCAAGGGCACGGGTGACTAGGTCTTTAATATACGGGGTTTCGACAAAACCTCCCTGCGGCTGAACTTTAACGTTCGAACTCATTTCTCTATCTCCCTCCTGACATACAGGTTGCAACGTTTAATTGGGTTCTGTTTGGGGAGTACCTGCCAGTTTGCCTCTTTCTCGCAGCTCGGTCCGCTGGTAGCATACTATCTCCCGATCTTCATTAAGCTGAACCCGATAAACGCCCAGCAGTTCGTTACGCCCGTGCCGGCGGTTATATTCGATTTCTTCGAACACTTCAATGTCTACTGTCCAGCCATCCTCGTCTTTACACGCGCCAACAACTTCCTTTACTGGCTTTTTTACTGTATGGGTAAAAAAATCGGTTACAATATCCATTACCTGTTCTATACTCATTTTTAGTTTCAGCACCCCTTTCTTATGCTCATAAAAAAGGTTCCCTCTCCCTGTTGGATACCGGTGGCTTCCCACATGACCATCCGGCCAAAAGGGAGGGGAGTTCTATACTACACGCAGATTACCGTTTCAGTGGCTCTTATTTCTTGATCTTTAAGAGTATGTTCCGCACTTCCTCACGAACATTTCTGAACTGCTTAATCAACTCATGAGCTCTTTTCTTAATTGCTTTGATTTTCTCTGTTCTTTCAACCCGTTTCGCACCAAATATAGAAAACAGCACTGACAATCTTTCTGTCCTTTCTTTACGCTTTTCCGCAAATTCTTTTTTTAATTCTTTCAGTCTTTCTGCTCTTGCCGCTCTCACATCGGCAACCCGTTGAACAAGACGTTCGGCCGCGGCTACACGTGACATTTCCCATCCCCCCTCTGGTTTAACCGTAACCAGTTTTGTCTCGTTCCTGAAAAGGTGCTCTGCCGGGGCATGCCGGAACACGCCCCGGCAATAATCAGCCAGGACAGGTGCGGGACTGAGAACCCTCTGAGTACCGGTCCCCGGCTTTCAGGAGCTTTATACTGCAGTTGCAGTTGCTTCTTGGCTCGGAAGCAGTCCGACCGCTTCTGCATAGAGCAGGAACGTTTCGACGCTGGCAATGACTATTCTGGCTTCAATGCCGATCAGGTCAATGCCCACCAGCGAAATCCTCGCCCAGAGATCGATTACTATGCCTTTGTCCAGTATGCGGTCGATCACTTCCGCCAGGCTAGATACATCCAGGTTCTTCTGTACGGACATTCTCAGTTACCCCCCTTTTTCTAAATTATTATGAACTCCACTATAATATATGCCGCTTAATTTTCTTTTGGACTCTCACCGTGCTTGTATTATCCTGGAAAAAACTACTTAAACTTTTGAAACAACACTCCTCAAATTACTTTCAAAAAAATTTATATGTCTTAATCACCTAGCCATTCCCGGGTCCTTGAGGTCTTAGACCGCAGTTGCAGTTGCTTTTTGGCTCGGAAGCAGTCCGACCGCTTCTGCATAGAGCAGGAACGTTTCGACGCTGGCGATGACTATTCTGGCTTCAATACCGATCAGGTCAATGCCTACAAGCGAGATCCTCACCCAGAGATCGATTACTATCCCTTTGTCCAGTATGCGGTCGATCACTTCCGCCAGACTGGATACATCCAGGTTCTTCTGTACGGACATTCTCAATTACCCCCCTTTTCTCGAAAACTTGGTGTTAATTTTTCAAAGGTTACCAGTGCCGCCTCACTATATGGTATGCTGGTTAATTACCTTTTGCACTCTTATTTAGCTTATATTGTCCTGGAAAAAACTACTTGAACTTTTAAAACTATACTCCCGAAAACGCACAAGGCTTTTATCTACTTGAACGAGGCTCGCTTCCCCTGGTTCCCAAAAAAATTAGTCAGTATAAATTTATTTTCCATCTTCGATTTTTGTTACCGTAAGCAGGCTTGTTAACGACTGTGAAGTCACCAAATAAATCACTTAAAAAATTACTTCCCAATGAAGGACAATCTGCAAATACTTACAAAATATAAAAAAACCGGGGTTGCCTTCCCGGTTTCAAAAGTTTTTACTTCACCAAGCGTCGCCGCATGAAATGAATAGGTAAGTTAAAGAAAAGTATGAGGAGTCTCTTGATAGCTTTCAAGTTAAAGCTTTAATTAGTACCAAAATTCCGGATAACGTCTTTTCTCGGCCAAATTATTGCAGATAAGGGCAATACAGAGCATGGTCAAGGCTCCCAGCCCAACCGGGATGATTACGTAAAGATAGCCCAAAGCATGTATCTTGGGCCCTCCAATAACCGCAATAAGAGCAGTAGCCCCGCCTGGAGGGTGGAGAGACTTGGTTAAATGCATGGCTACGATGGCTAGAGAAACGGCAAGGGCAGCGGAAAGCCAAGGAACAGAAACCAGTTTATAACAGGTAACGCCTACCAAGGCGGAAATTATATGCCCGAGCATCAGATTCCTTGGCTGGGCGAGAGGACTTTTTATGGCAGCATAAATCAGAACCGCCGACGCACCGAAGGAACCAATTATAAGGGTTAAATCCCTTGGCTCCAACCACTTCTGGGAAATAAAACCTACTGCCGAGATACCCAAAAAACTCCCTATCCACGACCATAAAATCTCGTAAGCGCTCTCCCTTTCCGGCGACTTCTGCCGGCCACGCATCTTCTCCAGGAATTTCTTCATCTTCCTCTCCTTCCTGCTAAGAACTTAGACAATTTTCAATAGCAATCCCAACTTACCAGACGCTGCGGTCCAACAATTATTTATATTTTGGGTATAAATTCCTATGCCCTTATGTTAGCCCGCGAGGGGTAAGTTCATAAGTGATACGCATCACCTAAAAAGGGTGACCTAGGCTACAGAAGAGCGCACATGGTCTGTGAAGCCTTATTTCTACCTTAAATATAAAAAATTGAAGCTGCCTCCTATAGGAAGGCCCTCTAATGAAAAATTCCAGCCAACAGACGTTGGAATTTTCCCTCAAGAAACGTAAATTCTTTGATGCCAGATAATTACATTAGGTAAAACATAATTTCACCCCTCAGCTATCCACGCCATTAGGGTAATAAGCCCCCCGGCAAACCCCAAACCAGCCAGGCTGCTGCTGATGATAATGATTAATGGTGAAACGGGCAGGAAGCGAAGCACAGCGGTGCCTACACTCATTAAAATCAAGGCCGGCCAAACCACCCGGGAGCGGCCAAGGTGGTCGGATAAGTACCCGGCGGTAAGGTTGGCTATGACCCCGGCCACACCAAAGTAAGTAAAATAAAGGCCCGGATTAATTAGAGGGCTGGTCTCCTAGCAAATTAATTTTATATAACTCCGCTGTTCAAACCCCTGAAGGAAATTAATATAAGACAGAGAATAATACAATATAATAATTATAATAATTCAGGCTGTTTCATCTTTAAATTCCGCCAGAGATCGCCTCTCTTATATAAAGAAGTTAAAAGTCTTACGCCGGAGCAGACTGAACTTCTTGCCAGGTTTATGAAGGCTATGAAGGAACAGAAAGGAGAATAAATATGACTGACCGCGAACTTCTTGAACTTCTGGTTGAGAAGATAACCTCTATGGAAGAAAAACTCCGGCGAGTAGAAGAATCTCAAATAAGAATGGAAGATGAACTAGTGGCTAAAGTTAAAGCTCTTTTCGATGCCCGTGAAGTCCAGTTAGACGTAAACGACCGCATTCTTGACTCTCTCTCTCGAATTGAAGGAAAGCTGGATCGGCTCTCCCTGAAGGTTGCTTCTCACGACAGTTTGTTAAAAAAAGTTAAGTAAAAGCTTGACAAATACAATAAGAACAAAACTATGTCCTCAAAAGCATGGTCAATAAATATCCATGCTTTTTGTTTTTATTGTGGGTAAATCCCTCAATATGAACTTCTTCTTTGCCCCATTGTTCCACCGCAAGCTTGCTGGAAGGATTGAGAGCCCTGTTTGCCACCATGACAAAGATAGCCCTTTCAACAGGAGAACTGAACTTTCGCTCTTTCAAGAGCTTCTCCAGTATGTCCTTTATCCCGAGCTTTTGCCAGAGTTGGTCCAAAAACCACGTACCGCCCATAGGTCGGCCGGAGACAAAGCGTAACTGTTCCCCAACATTTTCAGTTTGAGCTTTCAGGGCTTCTTCGGGACCAAGGAACCGGTTGATGCTTTTAATCAAGCGCCTAAGAGCTTCCTTATCAACGTATTCCTCCCTTCCGAAGTTATAAAGCACTTTGGCTTTAGGATGACCGGATTCCTTATCAACTGTTATCAAATAAATTACTTAAAAAATACTTTCCAATGGAGGACAATTTTCAAATACTTTACAAAATATAAAAAAACCGGGGTTGCCTCCCCGGTTTCAAAAGTTTTTACTTCACCAAGCGTCGCCGCATGAAATGAATAGGTAAGTTAAAGAAAAGTATGATGAAAGCGATGAGCCAGATGGTATTATATAGCAAAGACAGATTGACCGTTCCTGCAACCAGGGAACGAATAAGCTCCACTATATGATACAAAGGAGTAAACCATGCCAGTATTTTAAGCGGAGCCGGCATGCCGTCTATAGGGAAAAAGACTCCTGAAAACAGGAACATGGGAGTAATAATCAAGGTAAAAAAATAGGAAAAAGTGTCGATGTTGGGAACCAGTCCCGTCCACAACATCCCCAGTTCCGCAAAAACCAAACCGCATAGGATTAACACTCCAGGTACCAGTAAGGCCCAAGGAGACTTGACCAACCCTAACAAACTTATCACCAGCAGGATAACTGTTCCATACAATACGCTCTTAAAAGTCCCGTAAAGGATTTCACCGGCCACCACCTCATCCACGGTCAGGGGAGTGGCAATGATAGCGTGATATACTTTACGATAATGCATCCGGGAAAAAGAATCGTAAGTACATTCAGCAGCCGAAGCCCACATGGCAGAGGAAGCAATGAGTCCGGGAGCAATAAACTCAATGTAGCTCATCCCCTGTATTTCAGGTACGAAAGATCCCAGACCATAGCCCATAGCTATAAGATACAGTAAGGGTTCAATGAAGTTGAAAGCAATGTTAGTCACCCAGGTTTTCTTAAAAACTAAGAGATTGCGCCGTAATACTAGCCAGGTACGATGAGTCAGATCAGGAAAGATGTTTCTGGTCATTTTTGAGTCCCCTTCCCGTCAGTTTGAGAAATACGTCTTCCAAATTGGCCGGTCGTTGTAAACGATAATAGATTGCCCCGGCCAACCTGTCTAAAGCTGTCAGCGTCTCGGCTGCTTTTTTTCCGGGATAAAGAAAAAGCATCTCGCCAATTGCTGTATAGCCCTGTACGTATTCCTGCAATAATTGTAATATTTTGCTTTGCTCCGCAGTGGGCACCCTCAATTCAATTACATGTCGGCCGATATGTTTTTCCACCAGGTCTGCAGGTTTGCCTTCCTCCAAAATCCTCCCCTGGTCCATGATAACCAACCGATCACAAAGCTGACTCGCCTCTTCAAGATAGTGGGTAGTAAGAATCAGAGTCATTCCCTGCTCCTTCAGTTCCAGCAATCGCTGCCAAATTAAGCGCCTGGCTTCCGGATCAAGCCCGGTAGTAGGCTCGTCCAGAATAAGAAGATCGGGGCGGTTAATAAGTCCCCTAGCAATGGCCAGTCGGCGTTTCATCCCTCCTGAAAGATTATCTACCGTCACATTCCGCTTATCGGCCAAATCGAAGTAATTCAGCAATTCTTCAGCTCTCTTTTGGGCCTCTGGGGTAGAAATGCCGAAATAACTAGCATAAACAACTAAATTTTCAAAAACGGTTAGTTCCGGATCTAGATTGTTTTCCTGCCATACTACCCCCAACCGAGACTTAATTTGCCGGTAATCGGTCTTAACATCCTTTCCTAGTACCTTCAATTCTCCCGCAGTAACCGGCAAAAAGCAGTAAATCATTGCCACAGTGGTGGTCTTACCTGCCCCGTTCGGCCCTAAAAAACCAAAGCATTCGCCCCGATTAATAGAAAAACTTATCCCTTTGACGGCCATGAAATTCTTATATTTTTTGACCAGTTCCCTAGCTTCCACTACTGCTGCCATATTACCGCTTCCTCCCGTAAATTTTGCGAAAACCACTAGTAAAAAAGGAAGCCCCCAAAGTGGACTTCCTTTCGACTTTCTAATTCCTCTACAGTCCCGCCTCGTGATGAAGAAGTTCAGCCTTATCGGTTTTTTCCCAGGGAAGGTCTAAATCTGGTCGCCCAAAATGCCCGTAAGCGGCCACCTGCCTGTATATAGGACGTCTTAAGTCTAAATCTCTGATAATTGCTGCCGGACGTAAATCAAAATGTTTACGGATTAGTTGAACCAACAGGTCTTCGCTCACCTTTCCGGTACCAAAAGTCTCCACCATAATGGAAACTGGTCGTGCTACCCCGATTGCATAGGCCAGCTGAACCTCGCAGCGGTCAGCCAAACCGGCAGCCACGATATTCTTGGCCACATAACGAGCCGCATATGCAGCAGAACGGTCCACTTTGGTAGGATCTTTGCCGGAAAAAGCCCCTCCACCGTGACGGGCCATTCCTCCGTATGTATCTACCATTATTTTACGGCCGGTTAACCCTGCATCCCCTTGAGGTCCCCCGATAACAAATCTACCGGTGGGGTTGATGAAATAACGGGTATCTCCATCCAACATTTCCAGCGGAATCACTTTTTCAATTACTTTCTCTATTATATCTTGTTTAATAGTCTCCAGATCTACATCCGGGCGATGTTGGGTCGAGACAACAATAGTATCAACCCGCACCGGTTTACCGTCTTCGTATTCTACCGTTACCTGAGCTTTCCCATCCGGACGGATATACGGAATCTCCCTGCTTTTCCGTACTTCCGCCAATCTCCGGGTAAGCTTATGGGCGAGAGCGATGGGCATAGGCATTAATTCCGGTGTCTCGTTGGTAGCATAGCCAAACATCATTCCCTGGTCTCCCGCACCTATAGCGTCCAGCTCCTCGTCCGACATTTCTCTCTCTCTTACCTCGTAAGCTCTATCTACGCCCATAGCGATATCGGGTGACTGTTCATCTATGGAGGTCAGTACGGCACAGGTGTCGGCATCAAAACCGAACTTGGCACGAGTGTAACCTATCTCCCGGATAGTCTCCCTAACAATTTTAGGAATGTCCACATAACATTCAGTAGTGATCTCCCCTGCTACCAGTACCAAGCCGGTGGTAATGGATGTTTCGCAGGCAACCCTGGCCATAGGGTCCTTGGCTAAGATGGCATCCAAAATTGCGTCCGAAATCTGATCCGCAATTTTATCCGGATGACCTTCCGTTACCGATTCCGAGGTAAACAATTTTCTTGCCACTTCTACTTCACTCCTCTTCAATTTTACCTTATTTTAATTCAGAAAATCGCGGTAACATTACAACCTCGTCTAAAATACGCATAGCCACCTGCTTTTTGGGTAGCAGGGGCAATTCTTTAGTCCTCCCGTCGGGAAATACCAGCGTAACCTTGTTAAAGTCACTTCCAAATCCGGTTTCCGGACAGGTAACATCATTGGCTACAATCATATCCAAATTCTTTTCCTTCATTTTACGTTCCGCGTTGGCCAAAAGTTCTTCTGTCTCCGCAGCAAACCCTACCAGTATCTGTTTTTCCTTGCGACGTCCCAGTTCTAACAAAATATCCGGATTTGGAGTAAGCTCCAGAATTAGGGCTCCCTTAGTTTTTTTGATCTTTTGGGAAGATTTGCGAACCGGAGAATAATCGGCCACCGCTGCAGCTTTAACTACAATATCTACCCGCGGGAAACACTTTAATACTGCCTCAAACATTTCCCTAGCGCTTTCCACTTGAATGACCTCTACTCCTGTTGGCAAAGGTAAAGCCGTAGGAGCAGTAACCAAAATTACATCAGCACCCCGCATCCGGGCTGCTTCGGCTATGGCGTAGCCCATTTTGCCCGAACTACGGTTCCCCAAATAGCGGACCGGGTCAATGGCCTCGCGGGTACCGCCTGCTGTCACCAGCACAGTTTTACCCGCCAAGTCACGCCGACCGGTTTCCAGAAGTTCCACTATCCGATCAATTATTCGCTCTACTTCTGCCAGGCGACCTTTACCTTCCGAACCACATGCAAGGAGTCCTGTTTCCGGCTCCACAAAATGATATCCTAACTCTTTCAATCTTGCCATATTGGCTTGAACCACCGGGTGCTGGTACATTCTGTCGTTCATGGCCGGTGCTATAACCACGGGACATTTACTGGCTAAAATGGTAGTTAAGATAAATTCGTCCGCAATACCGTTGGCCATTTTAGCAATGATGTTAGCCGTAGCAGGTGCTACTACTATTAAATCCGCCTTTTCGGCCACGCTCACATGGGCTACATTCCACTGAGCGGGCTCTTCGAACATATCCACTATCACGGGATTTTGCGAAAGAGTGCGTAAAGTAAGAGGTTGAATAAACCGTGTAGCCGACTTACTCATGGCCACGTGCACTTTTGCATGTAGTTTCCTTAACCTGCTAACTAGTTCGGCCGCTTTGTAAGCAGCTATACTGCCCGTTATTCCTACTACTACTGTTTTCCCCGCCAGCACCCTTCGTTCCCCCTCTAACTGAAAGGAAAAAGTCAAACTTTATTTGATACCCGTTTTAGTCCGTTCCCACCGAATTTTTCCTTCTCCTATTTCATGCAGAGCAATAGTCACCGGCTTCTTCACTTCCTCTTCCCCATTTTTTGCTTCTGCCGTCAGCATCCTTGCCCTTTTTGCTGCCACCACTACCAATGTATACTTACTGTCAACGTATTTCATTAATTGATCAAGAGACGGTTGGTTCATCCGGACACCTCCATTGATATATTTAAACTTACCTTAAAATAATCTTACACGACGGGATCGACATTTTTCGGCAGTAATAATGGCGACTAATTTGTCGAGCGCTTTTTCCAATTCGTCGTTAACCACTACGTAATCATATTCATCTATAAATGACAACTCGTCGGCAGCACAGCGCAGACGTTTTTCTATCACTTCAGGGCTATCCGTACCTCTTTTTATTATCCTTTTTCGTAGTTCTTCCAGTGAAGGAGGTACTATGAATATGAATACAGCCTGCGGAAACTTCTTTTTGATTTGCATAGCGCCTTGGATGTCTATTTCCAGCAGGACATCCGCGCCTTGCTTAAGCAGTTTGCCGACTTCTGATTTCAAAGTGCCGTAATAATTACCGTAAACTTCTGCCCATTCCAGGAATTCACCGGCCTCTACTTTCTTAAGAAATTCTTCTTTACTAAAAAAATAGTAATTGACCCCGTCGATTTCTCCCTTTCGGGGCGGCCGCGTCGTAGCAGATATTGAATACCTCAAATTCGGCATTTTCCGCTGTAACGCACTGCACAACGTGCCCTTACCTGCCCCTGACGGCCCGGAGATCACTATTAATAATCCTTGGTCGCAAGTTTCTTTGATTTCCGGCAAAGCTATTCTCCCTCTTCCGTTTGGCCGGGCTGACTGTTCTCCTCTCTGGCCGCCAGTCGATGGGCCACCGTTTCCGGTTGAACCGCGGATAGGATTACATGATCGCTGTCCGTAATAATCACTGCTCTGGTACGACGGCCGTAAGTAGCATCAATTAACATGCCCCGGTCGCGGGCTTCTTGGATAATACGTTTAATAGGAGCCGATTCCGGACTTACAATGGCAATTATCCGGTTGGCCGCTACTATATTACCAAATCCCACATTAACCAGTCTGATGCTCAAATTAAAACCCTCCCTGTCCTGTATGTATCACTTTTACAGTTATAACCTGTTGCTAACTCTCTTAATCAAGGTTTGAGTTCCCGCAACCGCATACCCCCAATGCTACTCAATATTTTGCACCTGTTCTCTGATCTTTTCTAACTCCGTTTTAACCTGAACCACTTTCCGGCTGATTATCAGGTCTTCCGCTTTTGAACCGATAGTGTTAATTTCGCGGTTCATCTCCTGAACTAAGAAATCGAGCTTTCTTCCTACCGGTCCCGAAGAATTTAAAGTTTCTTCTAGCTGTTGCAGATGACTGTAAAGCCGTACAATCTCCTCGGTAATATTGCTTCTTTCACTAAAGAAGGTAACTTCTTGAGCCAAACGGTCTTCATCAATCTCTATATCCCTGGCCAGTTCCTTAATCCGCAAGCTCAATTTGTCGCGGTAATTTTCTATCATGACCGGTTCTCTTTCTTCTATTTCTCGCACCATACGCGTAATTACTTTCTGGCGTTCCAATAGGTCCTCTCTCAGTTTCATCCCTTCCTGCGCCCGCATCTCAACCAGTTGCTCCAGTGCCTGTTCCACAGCTTGCCGGAACACCGGCCATAACTCTTCCAAATCTTCTTCCGGTTCTTCCACCACCAGCACATCAGGATACTGCGAAATCTCAAACACACTGATATTATACGGGATTGCCAGAATTTGCGCCAATTCCTTCAAGGAACTATAATAAGCTAACGCTAATTCTTTGTCAACCTTGACCTTTCTCTTTTTCTCTCCCTTATCTTCCACTTGAAAGTAGACGTCTACGCGACCCCGAAAAATTTTTTCCTTTATAATTTCCTTAATCCTCTCCTCTAACGGCAAGTACTGTCGAGGCATGCGAATGACTAAATCTAGAAACCGGTGATTAACCGTTCTAATCTCTACATTAAGGTTCTTGCCTTCTCCACTGGCCTGTCCCTGGCCGTATCCAGTCATGCTCCTTAGCATAATTTCCTCCTCAAATTTACCGGATTTCCTGTTTATTATTAACCCTTTGGCGAGTAAAAAATACTTCGACCCGACTATTTAAAATCCTTTTAAGGACTATAAAAAAATCCATCAAAAAAAGGCGTACTCGAGTACGCCCCTAAAATTCCACTTTACCCAACGCTTTTTTCATACGTTCCAGCGCTTCCTGAATGCGGTCTTTTTCTAGACATAAGGCGATGCGGAAATATCCTTCCCCGCTTTGCCCGTAACCAATACCGGGAGTGACTATTACTCCCGCTTTTTCGATCAACATTTCCGCAAATTCACTCGAAGTATAACCTTTAGGTACCGGAGCCCAGACATAGAACGTAGCCTTAGGCTTTTTCAGGTTCCAACCCATCGAGTTAAGGCCTTCCACGACCAAATCTCTTCTTTCCCGATAGATTTCCTGCATTTGCCGCACTGCATCCTGGGGCCCTCTTAATGCTTCTATGGCCGCATACTGGATGGCCTGAAAGGCACCTGAATCTAAATTGGACTTTAACCTTCCTAAAGCTTCAATGACCTCGCTATTTCCAACCGCCCAGCCTATACGCCATCCCGTCATATTGAACGGCTTGGACAGGGAGTTGAATTCAATGCCTACCTCTTTGGCTCCCTCCACCTGAAGGAAACTTGGTGCCTGATAGCCGTCAAAGGTAATTTCACTGTACGCCGCATCATGGCATACAATAAGGTCATAATTCTTGGCAAACTCTACTACCTGACGGAAAAACTCCTCATCCGCCAAGGCTCCCGTAGGATTATTGGGATAATTGAGGAACATTAATTTGGCTTTTCGGGCCACCTCACTGGGAATGGATTCCAAATCCGGCAGGAAACCGTTCTCTTCCCGCAACGGCATCAGGTAAGGTTCGCCCCCGGCCAAAAGGGTACCAATACCGTAAACAGGATAGGCAGGATCAGGTACTAGATTAATATCTCCCGGGTCAACGTAGCAAAAAGAGATATGTCCAATACCTTCTTTGGAACCAATAAGAGTTACCACCTCGCTCTTAGGGTCAAGACTTACCCCAAAGCGCCGCTCATACCATTCCGCTACCGCCTTCCGGTACTCCAGCATTCCCACCGAAGTCGGATAACGGTGATTTTCCGGATTCTGAGCCTGTTCCGCCAATTTCTCAATTACATGTTGGGGAGTAGGACGGTCAGGATCCCCGATACCTAAACTGATAATGTCTACTCCTCTTTCCTTCATTTCTTCGATTTTCTTCTCAATTCGAGCGAAAAGGTAAGGTGGAAGTTGCCGAAGTCGACTTGCTTGTTGCAAGATTAATCCTCCTTTGCTCTAAAATTTTATATAAGTAACCGGCCCTCAAAAACATCTACCGCAGGACCAGTCATATAGACTCGGTTGTCCTCGGGAGACCAATATATTTGCAGGTCTCCTCCCTGGAGATGAACGGTTACCTCCCGGTCAGTCCTGTCGTTCAACACCGAAGCCACTACTGTTGCGCAGGCACCCGTTCCGCAGGCTAACGTCTCACCTGCTCCTCTCTCCCAGACACGCATCCGAACTTCTCTTCGGTTCAGGACCTCTACAAATTCCACGTTAGTCCTACGAGGGAAAACCGGATGAGTTTCCAATTCCGGCCCCCATTCTTTCAAAGGGACCTTGTCCACCTCTGGTACAAAAATAACGCAATGAGGATTACCCATGGAAACGGCAGTTATGGAAAATTCTCTTCCCTTTACCGAAAGAATTCTACCCACAACCGGTCCGGGACCCTTATCTTCCATGGGAATTTGCCGAGGCTCTAAAACAGGCTCGCCCATGTCCACTCTTACACCAGTTATTTCACCATTCTTCTTGATTATTTCGGGAACCATAACTCCCGCCAATGTTTCTATTTCAATCTTTTCCTTGGGAATTATATTTTTCTCATAAAGATATTTGGCAACACAGCGAATGGCATTGCCGCACATCTCCGCTTCTGAGCCGTCAGGATTGAATATTCGCATCCTGACATCAGCTTTATCCGAAGGCATTATAAACACTAGGCCATCCGCTCCTACACCAAAATGACGGTCGCAAACACGCCGGCTTAATTCACTCAGATCTTCAGGAAGCTGTTCCTTCCGTCCGTCAACCACTACAAAATCATTACCAAGACCATGCATTTTGACAAATCTCATTTTATACTCTTTCCCCTCTTTCAAAATTACTAAATTCAGTCGGAAACCTTCTAAAGCAAGTATTTCCGTTGGTTTCCTACTCTATTTATTGAAATTTATGCCCATAGGCCTGCCCATTTACGTTTTATTGGAGCCCAAACCAAGTGATGAAAACCTTTTAGAAACGTATCCCATGCACCAAACAGCAAGATTACAGTCCAGTGAAAGCCATTGAGGGATACCGTCTTGAACACGGACTGGAGAGCCGGTAAATAAATTACGGCCAGTTGCATGGCTACCGATCCGGCTACAGCCAAGAGCAAGTATTTGTTAGAAAACAATCCCGCCTCAAATGCGGAATAATAATCGGACCTGCACTCGAAAACATATAACAGCTGGGAAATGACCAGGGTGGTAAAGGCCATAGTTCTGGCCGTAGCAAGCTCTCCTTCCCCTAAGAACACCCCCAAAATAAACACTATCAAAGTTCCCACACCTATTTTAAATCCCTGACCCAGTATTTTTCTGCCCAAACCATGGGCAAAAATGCTTTCCCGAGGACTTCGAGGAGGCCGTAACATGATGTCAGGATTCGCTGGATCTACCCCTAGGGCAAGGGCCGGCAGGCCGTCGGTAACCAAATTAACCCACAAAATCTGTATCGGTAATAGGGGTAGCGGTAGTCCCAGGAGTGCCCCGAGGAACATGGTCAGCACTTCTCCCACGTTACATGATAGGAGATAACGGATAAACTTCCGGATATTATCGTAGATCGCCCGTCCTTCTTCTATTGCTGCAACAATAGTAGCAAAATTATCGTCGGCCAAAACCATAGCGGAGGCTTCTTTGGTAACGTCAGTCCCGCTTTTGCCCATAGATATTCCTACATCTGCTTCTTTTACGGCAGGAGCATCATTGACCCCGTCACCGGTCATAGCCACCACATGACCGGAACGTTTAAAGGCTCGCACGATACGCAACTTGTGCTTTGGGGAAACCCGGGCTACCACGGCGATATGGTTTATTTTTTCCGCCAGTTCTTCATCAGAAAGATTATCCAGATCCTTTCCTGTTATCACCAGCTTTTCCCCATCCAGCAGCCCCAACTCCGAAGCGATTGCTCGAGCTGTGGCCTGCTGGTCGCCGGTGAC
>NZ_BDGJ01000195.1:0-19213 GCF_002207765.1 Calderihabitans maritimus | reverse complement strand
CCCCCGCCAATCCTACGAAGATCAGATCTTTTTCCAATTCTTCGCTATTTCCCAGATCTTCCTCCCGTATTTCTTTGTAGGCAAAGGCTAAAACCCTTAGGGCATCTCCGGCCATCGCTTCGTTCTGCTCAGCCAACTGCGAACTCAGGGCCGGGGTCAAAGGCACAATCCGGTCGTTATAATAAACGCTACGACAAAGGTTGAGAATTACATCCGGGGCACCTTTGACGTAAACTCGGACGGTCCCCCGGGAATCCCGGTAAATGACCGACATTCTTTTTTTCTCTGGTTCAAAAGGAATCTCCTCCAAACGTTCCTCTTCTTTTTCTACATGTTCCCGCCAAATTCCTGCTTTTGCCGCGGCTACCAGTAGCGCTCCTTCTGTAGGGTCTCCAGCTATGCTCCATGCTTTTTTACCCTGCCGGCGGAACATTCCAGCTATGGGTATCCCGTTGCGTTTCAAAATTGCATTGTTGCAGAGAGAACCTATCTTTAACAGTAGCCAAAGAGCCCTATCTTTTCGCGGATTAACCTTCTTGCCTTGCAGGTAGAAATCTCCTTGAGGAGCATAACCTTCGCCGGTAACTTCCACCAGGCGACCGTTACACCATAAACGTCGTACAGTCATTTCATTTTTAGTAAGAGTACCCGTTTTGTCGGAACAAATTACGGTAGCACAACCTAAAGTTTCAACCGCCGGAAGTCTTCTGATAATTGCATTCCGGGCTACCATTTTTTGTACACCTACAGCTAGGGCCACAGTTACGATAGCCGGAAGGCCTTCCGGTATAGCAGCGACCGCCAGACTTACTCCCGCCAAAAACATACGATAAAGAGGTTCTCCCCGTAATACGCCGGTGATGACTACCACAACACATATTATCAGGCAAAAAGCCACCAGCCACCTTCCCAGGAAACCCAGCCGTTTTTGTAGAGGCGTTTCCTCCGCTTCTGCCTCCTGTATCATTCCGGCTATCTGCCCCATTTCTGTATCCATACCGGTAGCTACCACTATCCCCCGGCCCCGTCCCCGGGTCACAACCGTTCCGAGAAAAGCCATATTCTTCCGATCCGCCAGGCCTAATTCTTTTTGGGGAATAGGCTCCTTATTTTTTTTAACCGGTACCGATTCCCCGGTTAAAGTAGATTCTTCTATTTCCATGCGAACCGTTTCCAATAGTCGTACATCAGCAGGAACCCGGTCTCCGGTTTCCAATAAGACAATGTCACCGGGAACCAGCTCTTGGGCCGGAATTCTCTGTTCTCTACCGTTTCTTATCACTCTGGCTTCCGGAGCAGCAAGACGTTTCAACGCTTCCATGGATTTTTCCGCGCGATATTCCTGAATAAAACCCAGAGCTGCATTAAGCACCACAATAGCCAGAATAGTAACTGCGTCTACATATTCTCCCAACAAGGCCGATACTAGGGTTGCAGCAAGCAAAACTAAAACCATAAAGTCGGTGAATTGACTAAAAAATATATGCAGGAGAGAAATTTTCCTGCTGTCTTTAAGTTGATTCGGTCCGAAGCTCTCCCTTCTCATTTCAGCTTCTGCATCCGTTAAGCCATTAACCGGATCACTCGCTAAAGCTTCTACCACCTCCGAAGGTGATAACTGGTACCATTGTCTCAGCACCATCCCGTTCCTCCCCACCATACTTTTCTCTCCCAAATATATTCAACTTGTCTTTAAAAAATGACCTTGGGCTCTCTAGGCCTTCGTTGCCAGGAAATTATAAAAATGTTATACTATCCACGATTCTTTAATTTCGAGAAGGGTGGGAAGTTCGGTGGCATATGATGGCGTAGTTTTGGCTGCGGTCAGGCAAGAGCTGAATACCACCATCCTACAAGGACGGATTGAACGTATCTACCAACCCCAAAAGGAACTTGTTCTATTCCATATACACCAGAAAGGACAGACCCATAAACTCCTTTTTTCAGTTCAGGCTGCCAGTGCGCGGGTACATCTGACCAGGCAGAATTGGGAAAATCCCCCCGCACCACCTTCGTTTTGTATGCTGCTGCGCAAGCACCTGGAGGGGGGACGCGTTGTTAAAATAGAACAACCGGGCCTAGAAAGAATACTCCGCCTCTTCATACAAAATTACAATGAAATGGGTGAATTGACCGAAAAAGTTCTGATTGCGGAAATCATGGGCAAACACAGCAATTTAATTTTGCTGGACCCGAAGACTAATAATATCATAGATGGTATAAAGCGGTATACTTTTGCCGTGAACCGCTACCGGGAAGTTTTTCCCGGAAAACCTTACCTACCCCCTCCCCCGCAGGAAAAACTGTTTCCTCTTGAAGTCGCTGAGGAAACTTTTCGGGAAAAATTGCTGTACTCACCTTTATCCCAAAAGTTAAATCGTATTCTCCTCCAGAATTTTGAAGGTTTTAGCCCTCAAACCTGTACGGAAATCGTCTTTCGGGCGGGCCTGGAAGCGGATACAGTTCTCGACCAGTGCGGCGAATACGAAATCACTCGTCTCTGGCAGGCATTCAAAGAAGTGGTCGAGAATATCCGGGAAGGGCGTTTCTGTCCTACTTTAATAAAACTCGACGAAACATACCAGGCCTTTTCCGTCCTCGATCTGACTCAATACCCGGAAACCTCCCACCTTCACCCGTCAACCATAAGTTCCGCCTTGGACCTCTTTTACACAGCCAAACAGTTGCAAGAAAGGATTAAACAGCAGCGTTCCAGTTTAATCCAATTAGTAGAGCGGGAAATTAACCGACTGAGTAAGAAGCTATCGCACCAGATGCAGATTCTGTCGGAAGCGGAAAAGGCGGAAAAGTATCGTATGGCCGGCGACCTCGTCACAGCAAACATATACCGCTTGCGCAAAGGGGATAAGATCCTGCGAGCGGAAAACTTTTACCATCCTGAGGCAGAAGAAGTTATCATTGAGTTAAACCCTGAATTAACCCCGGCTCAAAATGCCCAATTTTATTACAAAAAATATAATAAGCTTAAGAGAAGCTCTCAGAGAGCCCGGGAGGAGATTGAACCTCTCCGAAATGAGATATACTATCTGGAAAGCGTTTTGCACAGCCTGGAAAACGCCGATGATGAAGAGCACCTGGAAGAAATACGTGGGGAACTGGTTGCTACCGGCTATCTTAAAAAGCAACCCTCGCCGAAAAAGGAAAAAGAAAAAACACCGGCTCCGAATGCCCCTCTTTCTTTTCTTTCCTCTGATGGCTTGGAAATTTTAGTCGGAAAGAACAACCGCCAGAACGACTTTCTCACTTTTAAGCTGGCCGGCGGAAACGACATGTGGCTTCACGTTAAAGACTATCCCGGATCTCATGTTATTATCAAAACCCCTTTCACGCAAAATATACCTTCCAGGACCTTGGAGGAAGCCGCTCAACTGGCCGCCTTTTACAGCAAGGCCCGTCACGCGCCTAAAGTAGCCGTCGATTACACGCAGAGAAAAAACGTACGGAAACCAAAAGGGGCTAAACCGGGTATGGTTTTATACGAAGCTTATAAAACCATTCTAGTAACTCCTGCTAAAGCAGTATCGGAAAAAACAAAAAACGGCTGATTACTCAGCCACCATGGTTACGGGTCAGTTTTTTTTCCTTTTCCGGGATAATATTAAGTCTGGCCATCTTGTTGTACAAGCTCCGGCGGGAAATTTTTAGTTTTCGGGCAGCTTCGGTACGCTTCCAATTGCACCTAGACAAAACTTCAATGATAACTTCTCTTTCAATCCTGCTCATGATACTGTCCAAACAATCTCCTTCCTCCCAGGTAACGCCAGAACGTTGGGCTTCCCGGGAAAGATGTTCAGGAAGGTCTTCCGTATTGATCTCCTTCCCTTCCGAGAGAATAACCATTCGCTTCACCGTATTTTCTAGCTCCCGGACGTTACCCGGCCAATCGTAACTCATTAGTAATTTCAAGGCCTCTTTGGAAATCGTTTTCGGTTCTACTCCAAACTTTTCGTTAAATTTCCTTAAGAAATACTCTACCAGATAAGGAATATCCTCTCTTCTTTTGCGCAACGGCGGAAGCTCAATGGGTACTACATTGAGCCGGAAATACAAGTCTTCCCGGAATTTTCCCTGCTGTACCATTTCTTTCAGATCCCGGTTTGTGGCCGCAATAACCCGCGTGTCAACGGTAATGGTTTCAGTACCGCCAATCCTTTCAAACTTTGGTTCTTGTAGAACGTTTAGTAGCTTGGCTTGGGCCGAAAGAGACATGGTGCTGATCTCATCCAAAAATAGCGTGCCTTTATGGGCCAGCTCAAATTTTCCCGGCTTACGGGTTGCAGCGCCGGTAAAAGCTCCTTTCTCGTACCCAAACAACTCGCTTTCTACTAAACTCTCCGGTAATGCTGCACAGTTTACCGTAACAAATCGCTCCTGGTGTCGGGAACTGGCTTCATGAATCAAGCGGGCCAGCAAACTTTTGCCCGTCCCACTCTCCCCCAGGATGAGAACCGTACAATCGGTGGGAGCCACTTTGGCAACTCGCTGAAAAACTTGCTGCATCACATTGCTATACCCTACAAAATCGTCAAATTTTTCCCTAAGAGCAAGTTTACTGCGCAGCACTTTATTTTCGGCGGTAAGACGATGCATAGTCAGAGCTTTTTCAACTGCCAGGCGCAGCTCGTCCATCTGAAAAGGTTTGGTCAAGTAATCGAAAGCACCTAATTTCATGGCTTCAACCGCATTACGTACCGTAGCGTAGGCAGTCAATATAATTACCGCTATCTCCGGGTATCTTTCTTTCAGCCGCTTGGTCACTTCAATTCCTGACATTCCCGGCATTTTTACATCAAGAATAGCCAGGTTAACCTGATTTTCCCGGCACTGTTCCAAAGCCTCGGCACCTGAGGCCGCTGTAATTACCCTGTAACCCCAGCGCTTCAAAACTTCCACCAGGAGGGACCGCATGTGCTCCTCATCGTCGGCAACCAGAATCAAGGGAGTTTCAACGGCCAAGGAGAACCATCCTTTCCTTCGAAGGCATCTTTACCCAAAACTTTGTGCCTTCTCCCACTTTACTCTCCACTTCGATCAATCCACCATGTTCCGAAACAATCCGATGTACAATCGCCAACCCCAAACCGGTACCTTTTTCCTTGGTAGTAAAGAAAGGATCGAAAATGCGGTCCAAGTTTTCAGGGGCAATTCCAACACCGTTATCACTTATTTCTACCACTATCCATTCCCCTTCGGGATCGTAAGAGGTAACCACATGAATTTCTCCTTGGGCACTAGAAATCGCTTGTAAAGAATTAAAAAAGATGTTCAGAAAGACTTGTTTAAGTCCTTCTTCATCGCCTATAAGCGGCGGTAAATCCTCCGCAAAAATTTTTACTACCGCTACCTCGTGTACGGAGGTTTCCATCTGAAAAAAGGCCAGTACTTCATCTAAAAGCTGATGAAGATTGATTTCTTTAAACTCCCGGGAAGAAGGCTTGGCAAAATCCAGCAACTGTTGGGTAATTCGAGTCAGCCGTTCGGCTTCTTTAATAATTATTTCCAGATAACGACGGCGGGGATCATCTTCCTCCATTTCCATTAATACCAGATTGCTGTAACCATGAATTGCCCCTAACGGATTGCGAATTTCATGAGCCACCCCCACCGCCATTTCCCCGAGGGCGGCCAGTTTTTCCGCTTGCCGCAGGTGCCTTTCCAACTGCCTCTTTTCCGTGACGTCTTCCACTACCATAGCAATTCCCAGCGCTTCCCCCCGCCGGTTTTTAATCAAGGATATGCTGGGGTTGATTATCAACTTTTTGTTTCCTTTAACCTGAAATTCCACATCCCGCCCTCGATAAGTCTTTCCAGTCCGCAAGACATAATTGACGGTACGAGACAACCTTTCTCTTTCCTCTTTTACCATTATGAACTGATAATGAAGACCTTGAGCTTCCCTCCGGGAAACTCCGAAGATTTTCTCCGCTGCCGGATTCATCCCCGTAATATATCCTTCTAAGTCGGTAGTAATAACACCGCTGGAAAGACTTTCAAATATGCTATCGTTGTACTCTCGGTTGCTGGAAAGCATTCCTCCTCTGCCCCTTTACCTACGGCTCAATATAATTGTAAAATATCTTGCACAATTTGTTTTATCATTTTCGCTGATTGGAAAAAAATAAGGGGTCAATAGTTATTCCTGAACCCCAATTGGAACCAAAACAGGCGAAAAATGTATAAATCCCGGCTCAAACAAGTTTATGCCCGTATGAGCTTGCTGGAAATTACTAACTTTTGAACTTCAGAAGTTCCGCCTCCAATGGTCATCAGTTTGGCATCCCGGTAGATGCGTTCGATGGGATACTCTTTCATATATCCGTAACCTCCGAAAATTTGTAACGCGTCTTCCGCCATTCTTACCAGCTGGTCGGCATAAAAACCCTTAGCTACCGAGGCCTCGAACTTTCCGTCCAGTCCTTCGTCTTTCATCCAGGCAGCCCGGTAGGAAAGCAATTTTGCTGCATCCAAAGTGATTTGCATGTTGGCCAGCTTTTCCCTGATCATTTGAAACTCGGCAATAGGCTTTCCAAATTGTATCCGCTGTTTGGCATATTCCAAAGTCATTTCTAAAATTGCCTCCATAAGTCCAATGCTTTCTGCAGCCAGGAAAACTCCCCTTTCCCAGACTAAAGTATCGGTAGTAACCTGGAAACCTCGCCCTTCATCGCCCAACCGGTTATCTACTGGAACACGGCAGTCCTCAAATACCAGTTCAGCCGTGGGTGAGGAACGGTGGCCCATCTTGTTCAGTTCACGGCTGACGGAGAAACCTGGAGTTCCTTTTTCTACAATGAATGCCGTTACTCCCTGAGCACGCTTGCTCCTGTCTAAAGTAGCCATAACCAAAATCACGTCGGCAATCGACCCATTGGTTATGAACATTTTACTACCGTTCAGGACATAATAATCTCCTTCTCGCCGGGCGGTAGTCTGAATGCCTGCCGCATCCGAACCTGCATTGGGCTCCGTAAGAGCTAGGGCACCTACGTACTCTCCGCTACAGAGCTTGGGTAGAAACTTCTTCTTCTGTTCCTCAGTACCATGAAGCCAGATAGGAACGGCACATAAAAACACGTGGGCACCTACGGAAAGGTACAGTCCTGCGTCTCTTCCTCCCCGGCAAAAAGCTTCATAAGCTAAGAGACTGGTTACCGCGCTGGCTCCACTCCCACCATATTCTTCCGGGATAGGAAGTCCCAGAAGCCCAATTTCTCCAATCTTTCTCCAGAGTTCCCAGTTCCACTCCCCCGTTTCGTCCCTTTGGTCTGCTCCCGGAGCCACCTCCTGCCGGGCGAAACGCTCTACAGAACGCGCCAACATTTCCTGTTCTTCCGTAAACTTGAAGTCCATAATATCCCCCTCGTTTTTCATTAGTTCAAAACTTTCATACCCATAACATTTACAATACGCTTCGAGCTATTATCATTTTTTGAATCTGATTGGTGCCACCGTAAATTTGAATTATTTTTGCATCCCGCATCATCCTCTCTACCGGATGCTCACGTAAATATCCGTACCCACCCAATAGCTGGACCGCATCGGTAGTAACCCTCATTCCTACATCGCTGGCAAAAAGTTTGGCCATGGATGAGTACCTGATGGCTTCTTTGCTTAAATTCCTTTGTTGTAAAGCTTCTTCCAATATCTCTGCCGCAGTGTAAACCAACTGTCTCGCCGCTTCTATTTGCGTAACCATGTCTGCCAAAATAAACTGAATGCCCTGCAAAGTAGCCAACGGCTGGTTAAACTGTTTCCGGCGCTTCACGTAATCTAATGCATACTCAAAGGCTCCTTGGGCAATCCCCACCGCTTGGGCCCCGATCCCCGGTCGAACCCGGTCTAAAGACGTCATGGCAATTTTGAAACCGTCTCCCTCTTGTCCAATACGGTGAAAACAGGGTACCCGGCAGTTCTCAAAAAACAACTCTGCCGTGGGAAGCCCTCGCACCCCCATCTTGTCTTCTACCCGTCCCACTACCAGACCCGGTGTATCGGCTTCTACAACAAAGGCAGTTATGCCCCGAATGCCGCTCGCCAGATCAGTAGAGGCAAAAACTATATAATACTGGGCCAAGCCGCCGTTGGTAATCAGGCATTTTTGTCCGTTAATGATATATTGATCGCCCCGTCTTATAGCCCGGGTCTGAATGGCTCCGGCATCCGAGCCAGCCTCCGGTTCCGTCAGTGCAAAACCTCCTATAGCCTGCCCGCTAGCCATGGGACGCAGGAACATTTCTTTTTGTTCCCGCGTGCCGAAAAGCAACAAAGGAGTTAAAGCCAACTGTTGGGAGTTAATCATGAGTCCGGCTGTACCCGAAACCCGGGATAGTTCCTCTACCGTCAGGCAGAAAGATATAAGGTTACCCTCTCCTCCATACTGAGAAGGAACACTGAGACCTACCAACCCCTGCCTTGCAAACAACTCCCACCAATCCCACGGATATATATCTTGTTTATCGATTTCCGCAGCCTGTGGCTTAACCTTTTCCTCGGCCAGTCGGCGAACCATCTGTCTCAGCATTTCATTTTGCGAAGATAACCGGCGCATTATTTATCCTCCTGGAGTTCTGTTCAGTCTTGCCAACTTCACACATTATTCTCAACCTAGCGACGACAACCTGCTGCCTACTCTCCGCCCGACCATTTCCTCCGCGAAACGGACTGCCCGTATCAGTTCACGTAAATTTATACCGGTATCTATACCCATCTCCTCCAGCATGTACACCAAATCTTCCGTAGCAATGTTGCCGGGAGCGTCGGTAATTACCGGACAGCCTCCCAGACCGCCTATGGAAGCTTCATACATCACTACTCCCGTTTGCAATCCCGCCAGTACATTGGCCAATCCCATTCCCCTCGTGTCGTGCAAGTGAAGACACCACTCTACCGCTGGGTACTTTTCTTTCAGTTTCTGCATCATGTCGTACACCTGCCGGGGATTGGCCACCCCAACCGTGTCTGCCAGAGTTACACTCCTAATCCCTATTTCTACTAATTTCCCTACTAAGCTAAACACCTGCTCCTCCCTTACCATCCCGGAAAAGGGACACCCGAAGGCTACTGCGATGGCAGCTCTAACCGTAACACCGTTCTCCTGCCCTAAAACAGTAGTTTTTTCAATTTGGCTTAATGAGTCGGCAATAGACATTCCAGTGTTCTTTTGGTTGTGCTCTTCCGAAGCGGAAATAACTGCTTGTATTTCTCTTACCCCTGCCTCTATGGCCCGTTTCATGCCCCGCTCATTCAAGATTAGAGCCGAATAGGTAATGCCGGAACCTGCGGCAAGCCCTTGCATTACCTGCTCTGCATCCGCCATTTGGGGAACTAAGCGCGGGTTCACAAAAGAAGTTACTTCGATAAACCTGATTCCCGCTTCGACCAAACGCCGGATCAGGCCTAATTTACGGACAGTAGGAATGAATTCTTTTTCCAACTGGAGTCCGTCCCGCGGTCCCACTTCTCGAATAATCACCTGCTGCGGCAAATGCATGGCTACTCACAGCTCACTCTTGCGGCGGATAATCATGGGGTTCATGCTGAACCGGGCCGCAACGAATCACATTAGAGCGCAACTGTCTTCCCACAATTCTCTCCGCTTCTCTTCCGACTTCCATCAAGCCCTGTATATCAATGCCGGTATCAACTCCCATTTCTTCGAACATGCATACCAAATCTTCCGTACAGGTATTCCCGGCGTATCCCAAGTGATACAATGGAGCCCCCGTTGCCGGTTGTCCGCCGATAGCTCCGATTGAAGTATCAAAGTATATCATCCCCGCCTGGAGGGCAGCTACGTTGTTGGCGATCCCGGTTCCTCGGGTATCATGGAAATGTACTATAATTTCTTCCGGCGTGAAACCTTCATCCTTGATGTATTCGTAAAAATAACTGGCCTGCCTGGGATTACACATGCCGGTCGTATCGCCAAAACCTATCCACCGTGCACCCAAGCTCTTCCACCATTTCCCAAACTCAACTACTTTCTCTATTGGGACGTCGCCCTTAATGGGACAACCGAATGCGGTAAGCACCCAGGCCAGAATGTTAAAACCGTGTTCAAGAGCCTTCTCGCACATCTTCTCCAAAAGGGCCATATTTTCTTTATGACTCATATTAACGTTGGCCTTGTTATGGGCCTCGCTGGCTGAGATGACAAAAGCCAGCTCCTGTACCGGATATCCCATTTCTTTGGCTTCGATAGCTCGCTCCAGCCCTCGCATATTCGTGACGATAGCCCTGAAATCCACCCCCGGCTTCCGGTCGATCCTTTTTAGCACTTCCAGTGCGTCGGCAAACTGCGGAAGGTACTTAGGGTGGGCAAAGTTGGTTACTTCAATTTTCTTAAATCCCAATTCCTGAAACTTATTGATCATATAAACTTTTTGCTCCGTGGGAATGATTTTTTTCTCGTTTTGCAGGCCGTCCCGAGCCCAACATTCACCGATAATCACCTTTCGAGGCAGTTCAATTTGGCTTAACCTGATCTGATTCAATAAGTATCCCTCCCTTAACACCCCTTATATACCGGTTTCCTCTTTTCGTTAAACGCCCGTAAACCTTCATTCCGGTCCTCGGTGGTTAAACAAACATTATAGCATTCAGCTTCGAAAGCCATACCAGTATCTAGCTCCACTTCAACCCCGAAGTTTATAGCTCGTTTGGCCTGCTGGAGGGCTATGGGACCGTTTTGGGTGATTTCTTTCATCAGTTCTCGATAAGTTTTTTCCAGCTCACCCTCCGGCACCACCCGATTTACAATCCCCCAGGCGGCAGCCTCGGGAGCGGAAATGCGCCTCCCGGTGAAAATAAGCTCCTTTGCCCGGTGCTTGCCAATTATCCTAGGAAGATTCTGGGTCCCCCCTCCTCCTGGAATAATGGCCAAAGTAACTTCCGGCAGGCCGAAGACTGCCGTCTCGTCAGCAATAATGAAATCGCAACCCAGGGCGAATTCAAATCCTCCGCCCAGAGCATAACCGTGAACTGCCGCAATCAAAGGCTTGGGGAAGTTCATCACCGTTTTAAAAGCTTTTACGAACAGCGCTCTCTGGCGTTTCATCTGTTCTGTGTCCATATTTTTCCTTTCCTTTAGATCAGCGCCAACACAAAATGCCCGCGACTTTCCCCCAGTAAGAACGGCAGCCCAGACGTCCTTCTTCTCTTCCAAATAACCAAGAACGTTAATAAGGTCCTTAGCCATCTGGGTACTCAAGGCATTCAAGGCCTCTGGACGGTTGAAAGATACAATCGCAACATGGTCTTCCCGGGCCACTTCAATTGTTTCCCATTCCAAGTTGGAAACCTCCTTTTAAAGCAGTCTTTACACCGGGGTAACCCCATGTTTTCTTTCGCTGAAAGTCTTTTCTTTCGTGGAGTATAGCTCAAAACGACGGATTAATTCGTCTCGCAATTCAGAGCCGACAACAACATGATCGACTACCAACTCCGCCGCCAGCCGGTAGATATCTATGTCTTCCCGGTACTCTTTTCTTTTCTGCTCCACGAACGCAGCCCTCTCTTCCTCGGGTAAAGTCTCGATTTTGTTGAAATAGACGGCATTAACAGCTGCTTCCGGACCCATCACCGCAATCTGCGCCGAAGGTAGTGCCAAACAGCAGTCAGGCTCAAAAGCCGGACCACACATCGCATACAGGCCGGCCCCGTAGGCTTTCCTGACCACTACCGAGATCTTGGGTACCGTGGCTTCGGATATGGCCGAAATCATCTTGGCACCGTGACGGATAATCCCCTGTCGCTCCACCTCCGTACCCACCATAAAGCCCGGTACGTCCATAAGAAACAGGAGGGGAATATTGAAGGCATCACATAAGTTAACAAATTTGGCTGCTTTATCGGCAGAATTTACAAAGAGCACCCCTCCCATCACTTTCGGCTGGTTGGCCAGCACCCCTATGGGACGACCGTTTAACCGGGCCAGTCCGGTTATTAATTCAGGGGCAAAAAGCTTCTTAATTTCCAGGAAGCTGTTCCGGTCGATAAGACGCTCAATAATTTGATACATATCGAAAGCAACGCTTTCCCGCTCCGGTATGATTTCTTCAATGCTGGGACCGTGTAACACGGGTGGAGCCGGTTCAGTCATCGGTGGTTTCTCTTTGTAGTTCTGCGGAAAGTAGCTCAAATAGCGACGGGCAACCCTGATCGCCTCTTCTTCACTCTGCACCAGAATATCACCGCATCCGCTGACTGTGCAATGCATCCGTGCCCCGCCCATCTCCTCCAGGGTTACTTTTTCCCCGATTACCATCTCGGCCATCCGGGGAGAGCCCAGATACATGCTGGCATTACCTTCAACCATTATAACCACGTCGCAAAAGGCCGGAATATAAGCGCCACCGGCAGCGGAGGGGCCAAAAAGGAGACAGATTTGGGGAACCATCCCGGACATCTTCACCTGGTTATAAAAGATGCGTCCTGCGCCACGCCTTCCCGGAAACATCTCTACCTGGTCGGTAATACGGGCTCCGGCTGAATCCACCAAGTAAAGCATAGGTACCTTCAGGTTCATAGCCGTCTCCTGAATACGAATTATTTTCTCCACCGTTCTCCATCCCCAGGAACCGGCTTTGACGGTTGAATCATTGGCCATGTAACAGACCGTACGACCATTGATCTTTCCAATTCCAGTTACTACTGCATCGGCTGGGAGGTCCGGAGCCAGACAATTAGCCCAAAACCCGTCCTCCGCTTCCAAACCGGGATCTAACAGTAATTTAAGTCGATCCCTAACAAACATTTTTCCCTTCTCTGCATTTTTCTGATGGTATTTTGGTGCGCCGCCTTTACGGATAACTTCAGCCCTTTGTTTCAATTCCCGATCTGAACTCATACTTTTTCCTCCCGTAAAAGCCATGTATATTAGCTAACCTATCTTACGGCACTCTAGCTCAAGCAATCTATATGCCACTCTCATACCTGCCGCCAGCCATTTACCCCCCTCACCTCTGTTTCAGGCATTCAGCACATCATATATTTTCGTTCTAAAAAAAGAAGCCCATCTTCTCGATGGGCTGTTGAATAACAGACAGTTAATTTCGTAAATATTCATACACTTTTCGAGAAAAAAAGTGCACAAAATTACTTAAACTGCCGCTGCTAGAACCTTCCGAATCGCTTCCACCTTCTTAGGGATATCCTCGGCCCCTACAATTTCTGTAACCATGGCTATACACCTGGCGCCTTTCTCCCGAACCTGAGATATGTTATGTTCTTTAATACCCCCGATAGCCACAAAGGGAATACTCAGGTTTTCAACCACATATTCCAGGTACTCCAAGCCTACAGGATCACACACATCTTCCTTGGTTTTAGTGGGGAAAATCGGTCCCACACCGATATAGTCGGCTCCTCTTCGCACCGCATCCCAAGCCTGTTCCGGCGAATGAGTGGAAACGCCAATAATCATATCATCGCCCACCAACTCTCTTACCTTATCTGCCGGCAGGTCTTCTTGCCCGATGTGAATCCCGTCAGCTTTTACCAAAAGAGCTATATCAACATCATCGTTAACAATGAAAGTTACTCCTGCCCTTCTGGTGATTTCTCTTATTTGCAAACATTCCTGATATTTGTAAAGACTCTTTTTCTTTTTCTCCCTGTACTGGATTATCTGGATGCCTGCTTTGATCATCTCTTGCACCGTCTCCACGTTGTTCCTGCCGCGAGCATACTCTTCACAGGTAATACCGTAGAGATCGGTATTAAAAATCTCCCTCACTCGGTCAGCCAAAGCCATATCACGACACCTCGACTTCTATAGGATGCCAGTCTTTAAACACCGGTTGATACCCTTTGCTTAAAATCATCTCTCTAATTTCCGAAACGCTCCGTTCATCTAAGATATCGAACTGAGGAATGTTATTTTCTTTCCCGCGGTTAATCCGTCCGCCCACCGCAGTCACCGAACCGGCAGACATCTTGGTAACTCCCAGTCCAATTATGTTGTCCCTGAAGTCAGGAGCTTCCCGGGTAGATATGGTAATACCACACCGGGGCAGGAAAAGCCGGAGGGCCAGCATAAACTGGACCAATTCTTTGTCGTTCACCTGGCAATAAGGTTTGAATTCTTTAATTGTTCCCGGATAGCTACGCAGCCGAGGTAGAGAAACGCTGATTTCCACATCCAGATACTTGTTTTGGAGATAATGGGCATGCAGTCCGGTGAAGAAAGCGTCTTTTCTCCAATCACCCAGCCCCAGCAGCGCCCCGATATTTACAGACCTCATTCCTGCTCGCGCACCCCTCTCCGGTGCGTCAAGCCGGAACCTGTAATTCTTTTTAGGCCCCTTCAGGTGTACCCGGTCGTAGATCAACTCATCATAAGTTTCCTGGTAAATAGTAAGGCCATCCACTCCCGCATCAACCAGCTGGCGGTATTCTTCCGTTTCCAACGGATATATCTCTATAGATATGGAAGAAAAATACTTTTTTAAGATCTTGACACATTCTTTAAGATATGAGATTGGTGCTTTTGACCGGGATTCACCAGTCAAAATTAAGATATGACGCAACCCCGTAGCGGCAATCAAACGCGCTTCTTCTTCCACTTGACTTAAACTTAGTTTTTTTCTGGGCATTCGGTTCAGAGCACTGAAACCACAGTAAGCGCATTGATTGGCACAATAATTAGATAAATACATGGGAGTATAAAGAAAAATAACCTTACCAAAATTCTGCACGGTTAATCTATGCGCTTTTTGGGCCATAGGTTCAAGATAATTTTGGGCTTTTTCTGATAATAAAGCCAAAAAGTCCAAAGTATTTAAACGGTCCTGGGCTATAATCTTCTCGACTTGGCTATCAGTAACTTTTCCCCAAAATTCTTCCACGGGAAATTCCCTGTATTTCTGGACTAGTTCATAAAAGCTCATCTTTCCTCTTCCCATCCTTCGTAATCCAAAAAAGTTCTTTAATCCGCCTAGCGCAGAAAGCCGGTAAGCGGTGAAGATGCTTCGGCAAATTCTTTAATCCTTCCCGGACCCGCCAGAAACGCTTTCCTTCCCGCCTGAACCGCAAGACTGAACGCCTCAGCCATAGCCGGCGGGTCATCAGCCGTAGCAATAGCCGTATTCACCAACACAGCCGCAGCTCCCATCTCCATGGCTTCAGCAGCTTGGGACGGCCTGCCAATACCGGCATCCACTATTACGGGCAAATCGATTTCTTCGATTAAGATACGTATCATTTCTTTAGTTTTTAGACCCCGGTTGCTTCCAATGGGAGATCCAAGAGGCATTACCGCAGCAGCGCCGGCCTCCTGTAACCGTTTAGCTACCATAAGGTCCGGGTGCATGTAGGGCAAAACTACAAATCCTTTTTTTACAAGAATTTCCGTGGCCTTAACTGTTTCATAGTTATCCGGCAGTAAATATTTATTATCTGAAATTACTTCGATTTTCACCCAATTTCCGCAGCCCGCCGCTCGTGCTATTTCAGCTATTCTTACCGCTTCCTCGGCATTTCGGGCCCCTGAAGTGTTAGGCATCAAGATACAATCTTTGGGTATATAATTTAAAACGTTTTCTTCCTGAGCCTCAAAATCAATCCTGCGCAGGGCTACTGTAACTACTTGCGCCCCGGATCTCCGCAAGGCTTCGGTTATCATCTTCTTGGAAGGGAATTTTCCCGTCCCCAGAAATAGGCGATTGGTTAACTTCTTGCCCCCTATTACCAGCTCGTCAGTCACGTTATCCACCTCCCATCATAGTTAGAATCTCTACTGTGTCTTCTTCCTT
The DNA here is from genome assembly GCF_002207765.1 of Calderihabitans maritimus. Classification (NCBI taxonomy): domain Bacteria; kingdom Bacillati; phylum Bacillota; class Clostridia; order Neomoorellales; family Calderihabitantaceae; genus Calderihabitans; species Calderihabitans maritimus. The sequence continues at coordinate 3,440 of NZ_BDGJ01000195.1, read as the reverse complement.
CAAAACGGTTGCATCCCAATCTTCCCGGTTAAGCACGTCTGAATTATAGACGACAATAACTCCGTCAGGGTTAACTTTCTTCTCCCTCAAATACTCTAGAACGGTCATCCCTTGTCGCAGCTCTACTACCTTGCCGTTCACGGTCACTTTCAACTTCCGTCCCCCCTTCACTATAGGATAAGACAAAAGCCGCCAAAAGCGAAGGGGCGGCTATATCTATCCTTCACCCACTTCCCTACGCTGGAATTACCCAGGTCAGGTTCAAAGGGTAAGGGTTTCCCCTTTCTCAGCCTGCTCCTGCAGGCACCCCTAGTGGACTTACGGTATTTTTAGTTGTTGCGCATATTTTATCAGTTTTTTCCACAGAAGTCAACGAGTTAAACTTTATTATTAATCCCGAAATGTTTTAAGATATATGGAACAAAATCTACTATACGAGGATTTGATAAGTCTTCGGAAGACCCGGCAATAATAAGCGGTACTGTGGAATCTTCTTTATGAAGAGAACCATGGCTTCCTCCTCCCGGGTGCAAAGGAGCACTTTCCCCACTGAACTCGTAGCCCGGAAGAGCCGAGAGAAGGATTCTCCGCCCCGGGAAAACTTCCAGAGCCGCCCGTATCCGTTCTAAAGCATCGGGATACTCCCGGTAAATTATTTCTTCCCCACGGCAGGAAGCGTCAATCACGTCTAAATTACCTTCCACCTTCCAACGCCTGCCGTAGGCATCCCGTAGCGGCCCTCCCGGTCGGAAAGACAGAATCTTACCCGAACCTCCTTGCATTACTATGTATTCATCCCTTTTTTTCCACATGACTTGACTTATTCGTTCATCCCGAGCCAAGAGGTAAGCTATCTCTTCCAATAATTCCGGATCACGGTGAAGAATTTCCACCGAAGCCATACGCTCATTGGGACATATGGCCAGATCTCTTTCCTCCACCTGCCTTTCCCTCATACCCAGCAGTCGATATTTTTTAAGTATCCGGGGCAGGTTAATCATATTATGCTTTGACCTACCTATAAGCGTTTGGGAATGGTCGCCCGCTACTATAAAAACAGTCTTGTCCATGGCTTCATCCCACGACCGAAAACTATTGAGTATCCGTTGTAACTCCCGGTCAACTCTCTCAATACTGGGCCCACTTTCTAAGGGACCATGGACATGAGAATACCGGTCGGTATCGGGAAAATAGACGATCATGAAATCCGGCTGTCTACCCTTCCTTATCAACTGACTGGCAGCCCAACCGGAATATCCGTCATTAACTCCAAACTTTTTCCATGGTAGGACTTCCTTCTCCGTTCCAATCCCTTGGGCCAAAAGCCTTGGTCGGCATAGACTGCCGATCACCAATTCTCTCGGTCCCAGTACCCTCTTAGCTCGCACCCGATTGAAAGTGCTTATTCTAAGAAACTTCGGTATATGTACTGGATGTTCTTTCCGTCCGCGGTAAATAAAAAAATTAATGGACGCCGTCGATATTCCATTTTCTTCCAATATTTCGAATACTGTATTGACGTGGCCGCTTAAATGTTTCTCATTTAGATTATAAAGCAACTCGTGAATTACGTTAGCGGGGCCAATCTTAAACACCGCCGTTGGAGTAGCTCCATAATTGATATACCGACGCTCCGGGTAATTGAACCAAATGAAACCTGGAACCCGGTGCCTGTCCACCCCTAAACCAGTAGCTATCGAGCTGGATGCCGTAGGGGTCATAGTTGGAAAAACAGAAACACAGTCTCGGTGATAGAAACCACTTTTTATAAGAAACTCAAATGCCGGAACGGAACCTTTTTCCAAGCACCGGGTTAGAGCCTCGGGGTGAAAAGAATCTACTATACACAGGATAACTTTCTGGGCAGTCATAACTTCACCTACTCCATAGTCTGGGCCAAACCTCTTGGCATGACAGTTAGGGATCTATTGCCAACGCCCTCCGCAAACGGATTATCATTTCGGCGAAATATAGATAAATCCTGCTTTTCACACCTTTCTACTGCCAGGTTTAACTAATGGTATACCCGCTCGACATAAAGGACATTCTTCGGCTGAAAAAGTTTCCACCGTAAGAGACAACAGGCTTTCCACAGGATAATCCAAACGGACGTGGCCACCACTACGATCAACCAAAACTCCAACTCCTTCTACCTTACCCCCGCTCTTCTGAACCACTTCAATTACTTCCTGGACAGAACCGCCAGTCGTAATAACATCTTCTACCACTAGCACTTTTTCGCCCTGCCCGATTGAGAACCCCCTACGCAGCGTCATAAAGTTATCCTGCCGCTCAGTAAATAAAGCCCTGGCATTCAACCAGCGAGCGACTTCGTGGGCCACTATAATTCCCCCTAAAGCCGGTCCCACTACCGCCTTAATACCTTTACCGAGAAATCTTTCTGCCAACTCCCTTGCCAGTTTGGTAGCATATTCCGGGTACTGGAGAACCTTGGCACATTGAATGTAACGATTGCTATGCAGTCCTGAACTGAGAAGAAAATGTCCTTCCAAAAGAGCTTCACAGGAGGTGAACATATTTAAGATCTCTTCTTGTGACAGCATTTTAGAGTCCCTCCATTTCATCCATAATTTTCCTCACCGCTTCTACGGGATCAGGAGCCGCTGTAACGGGACGCCCTACTACCAGATAGGTAGCACCTGCCGCTACTGCCTCCGCAGGGCTTGTTACTCTCTTCTGGTCCCCGTGCTCAGCCCAAGCAGGACGAATACCAGGAGTGACGATCACAAAATCGTCGCCACACACTTTTCTGATCAACTCGACTTCTTGGGCCGACGCCACTACCCCGTCCAATCCCGCTTCTTTGGCCATATATGCCCAATCCTTGACCGTCTCCCGCAGGGGCTTAGGGATACCAATTTCTTCGCGCAACGCCTTTTCATCTAAACTGGTCAAAACTGTAACACCCAGTATCAACGGCTTCTGTACCCCTTTTTCTTGGGCCCTGCTCCTTGCGGTTTCCGCCGCCCGCTTCAGCATTTCCCTGCCACCGGCAACGTGGAGGTTGAACATAAATACTCCCAGATCTACCATCACCTCTACCGCCCGGGCTACTGTATTGGGAATGTCATGTAATTTCAGGTCCAGAAAAACCTTAGCCCCTCGGCGCATAATTTCGCGGACAGCTTCAGGCCCGTGACTATAATAGAGCTGCATACCTACTTTAAACATACCTACGTGAGGCGCCAACAGATCTACGATTCTGCTCGCCTGCTTCAGGTCACTGGTATCGAGGGCCACAATTAGTCTTTCCCTGTCCCTCATAAAAGCAGGTTCCCTCCTTCCAAGCCAAACCGACCATTTGGTTTACCTCCTCGAACCCATTTCGTTCACAGTACTTCCTGATACCATCCAAAACCTCTAAGGAAGCCCGGGGATTCACAAAGTTAGCCGTGCCCACAGCTACGGCGGACGCTCCC
>NZ_BDGJ01000194.1 GCF_002207765.1 Calderihabitans maritimus | reverse complement strand
TAATAGCAGGGATTATATACCAACACCCGTCCATAGAGAGCCTGCGGCGCGAGCTGTTGCGGAACGCGCAACTGCGGGAGATTTGCGGATTTGACCCGTGGGTGGGGGAACGGGCGGTTCCGCCGTCTTACGTATACAGCCGTTTCTGCCGGAAACTTATGGAACACATCGACGAAGTAGAAAAAATATTTACCCGTCTGGTGGACGAAATAAGCAAACTGTTACCGGATTTTGGACGGATCCTGGCCGTGGACAGCAAAGCCATTAACAGTCTGAGCAGAGGCAAGAAGCAGGAAGGAGCGTCACCAAAGCCTGATGGGCGCCGCGACACCGATGCCGACTTTGGGAAGAAA
>NZ_BDGJ01000193.1 GCF_002207765.1 Calderihabitans maritimus | reverse complement strand
CACCAAAGCCTGATGGGCGCCGCGACACCGATGCCGACTTTGGGAAGAAAACATACCGGGGTTGCAGAAAAGACGGAACACTATGGGAAAAAATAATATCGTGGTTTGGCTACAAACTTCACCTAGTGGTTGATGCCCAATATGAATTACCGGTAGCCTTTACAGTGACAAAGGCCTCAACCAGCGACGTTAAAGAAGG
>NZ_BDGJ01000192.1 GCF_002207765.1 Calderihabitans maritimus | reverse complement strand
CGTCGGTCTTGAACACTCCTTCATTCGTTTTTTGTCACTAAACGAATTAAGCAAGTGTTCAAGAATTCCTATGGTAATTTTGGTACCGGGCATCGCTTCGCGAAACATCTCTTGCATCATAGGCTTCCAGAAATTAGTGTCCAATTTAAATCGGAATTGGTGTCCAGTTTAATCCGGAATTACTGTCCAGTTTGCTCCGGAATATGCATGTCAAGCAGACTTTGACCATTATAAGTGGTCTATCTAATTTTACTTAGTCCTTAAAAACCTAATAATTACAAGGCTCCCCAGCCTGGAAAGTTTTGTCACGTCCACAAGAATCCCTCTCTATCCGGTAAGTATGTGAACTAAATGTGAACTAAAATCCTGGACAATAAATTATCCGTTGCACTGGATAACATCTCCCTCACGCATCTTCCGCAAAGTGGCTTTAGGCTCGACTGGCGGCGGTTATCTGCCATTTATCAAGCCGGAAAAAAGCGTGGGTTATGACAGGCTTCGCATCCAAAGCGAATTCCCCAACTAACAGGCTCCATGGAACCGTATTCCTGTTCTTCGTAGGTTGTCACGGTTGGGGTCCCCCGTGGCTTCACCACTTCCTCCCGCGGGCAGGCCCCTTTCGGGGTTTTCTGCTGTCTTTGCCCTTCTC
>NZ_BDGJ01000191.1 GCF_002207765.1 Calderihabitans maritimus | reverse complement strand
ATACCTGCCGTTATACTCCACCCAAAGTTGTTTTTGGTTAACCAAAATAATTTGAACAAGTGAGACGGTATTACCTACGGTTTTGGCATCCCAAAATGATTAATATGAATTACCGGTAGCCTTTACAGTGGCAAAGGCCTCGACCAGCGACGTTAAAGAAGGGCACACCTTGATTGACCGGTTGGCTAAAGAACAGCCGGTCTTGGTAGAAAGATGCGAGGCCTTGCTGGCCGATAAAGCTTACGATGACACGAAACTAATCGTGAAACTATGGGACGAACACCGGATCAAGCCGGTGATTGACATCCGCAACCAGTGGCGGGATGGCGAGGAAACACGGGTTTTGGCGGGCAAAGACAACGTCGTTTATGATTATTGTGGTACGGTGTACTGTCATTGTCCCCGGACGAACAAGCG
>NZ_BDGJ01000190.1 GCF_002207765.1 Calderihabitans maritimus | reverse complement strand
CGGCGGATGTTGAACCGGTGTTTGCAGCGCTTAATTATACCAAGAAAGGCTTCTATATCCGGGGTGTTCCCCGGTAATACCTCGTGGGCAATCGGAATGCCGTCCTGTCTCATTAAGAGGCCGATAACCACCTGTACCCGGTCAGGCCT
>NZ_BDGJ01000189.1:389-603 GCF_002207765.1 Calderihabitans maritimus | reverse complement strand
GGTTCAAATTCCTCTATGGACGATGGTTACGGGGATAGATTTGGAAACTGCAATACGAAAAAAAAGTTCAAATTCCTCTATGGACGATGGTTACCAGTAGCATATTTTTCAGAAGCAGGGACATGGGAGTTCAAATTCCTCTATGGACGATGGTTACTAAGTCTACTAGTGAGTTTGAAGAATTTTTAGATTTAGTTCAAATTCCTCTATGGAC
>NZ_BDGJ01000189.1:0-271 GCF_002207765.1 Calderihabitans maritimus | reverse complement strand
ATGGTTACCCGCGCCACCGCCCTTGTTCCAGACCAATTAAGAGGAGTTCAAATTCCTCTATGGACGATGGTTACGCACGAAGGAGAGAAGAACGCAGGGAAAGGAAAGCAGTTCAAATTCCTCTATGGACGATGGTTACTTAGGGAAGAAGGCTCTTTATTACTTCCTTCTTCTTGGTTCAAATTCCTCTATGGACGATGGTTACTAGGCTTCCCGAAGTTCCTCTTTAAGTTCCTTTCTTGTTCAAATTCCTCTATGGACGATGGTTACC
>NZ_BDGJ01000188.1 GCF_002207765.1 Calderihabitans maritimus | reverse complement strand
GGTTTGAGACGTGCCGGAATACTCAAGGAAGCAGCGGAAAACTCGGTAGGTATAACGGCAGGGATAACAGGAGCCCGGATAAGGCTAATAAATATTCTGGATGAAATAGACTTATACAAAACCAAACTAGAACAGATTGAAACAGCGATGGAGAAAGCCCTAAGAGAAACCGGACTGGCCGAATACCTTCTGAGCATACCTGGCATTGGCCCAGTAACCGCAGCAGGTTTTCTAGGCGAAGTGGGAGAGTTAACCCACTACGGGCACTGGCGTCAACTACAAAAGATTGCCGGGCTTAACCTGGTGGAACAGAGCTCTGGCCAGAAAAAAGGGGTCAGAACCATCTCCAAACGAGGGCGATCCGGGCTCAGGAATCTTTTATACCAGGCCAGCCTTACCCTGGTAGCAAAAAATCAGGAATTCAAAGCATTATACCGTTACCTGACAACCAGGCCACAAAATCCCCTGAAAAAGAAACAGGCTCTGATAGCTATTTGCAACAAGCTGCTACGAGTGATGTTCACCCTGGGGAAAGAAAAGCGTTACTATGATGCTGACAAGGTGTT
>NZ_BDGJ01000187.1:1650-11951 GCF_002207765.1 Calderihabitans maritimus | reverse complement strand
GATATTCACGTATGGTACCGTCTTTGTTCTGGCGTCTTTTAACTCGTACAAACATAGCACTAATATTGTACCATCTTTAAACTAATACTTCCAGACATATCCTGGAAGCTGTGGCACCACGGTTTAGGATTTGTAAAAATCCACCTCAGTCATTTCAAGGGTTTCCGGTTTTCGGGTCATTGATTTTGAGGATTAACTGTCAAAGATGAGCATTATCGGTTTGAACCGGAATTCTGTAACAAGGGCAAAGGCAACGAGAAAGGCAACGTGGAAAACAAAGTCGGTTATACCCGCCGTAACTGGCTGGTACCCTACCCGCAGGTATCGAGCTTTGAACAACTGACCCAGGAACTTTACAAAAGGGCCCTGGAGGACTTAAACCGCGCCCATTATGCCAAAGGAGTCACCATAGCGGAGCTTTGGGAGGAAGACAAAAAGGCGCTTTTGCCCCTGCCCAGAGTCCCCTTTGAACCGGTGGAAATAAAAACCGCCCGGGTAGGCAAATACGGCAAGGTCACCATCCAGGGCGAAGTATACGAAGTTCCCAGTGCCCGGGTTGGAGAAATAGTCCTGTTAAAGCTATGGTGGGATCGGGTAGAGATCCTTGACCGAAACCAGCAGTGCCTGGGTACCTTCCCCCGCCAGTATACCATGAAAGCTAAGCCAATTGACTGGAAGGGATACTTCGGCATCTTCGTCAAAAAGCCCAGGGGAGCAAGGCATGCCACTATGTATCGTTTTCTTCCCGAACCGGTACGTAACTATCTGGAAGAAGGAAGTTCCTCACTGTACCGGGAAAGACTAAAGTTCATCCATGCCCTGTTAGAAGAAGAATTCTCCATGGACCTAATTGCTATGGCCCTTGAGAAAGCCCGAAGGCATCAGTCGGTAAATTCAGCCTTAATCCGGCATTTGCTGTACCAGATTTCCAACTCGAACAAGCCTCTTGAGGAATTAAATGAAACCTATACTCCGGACAGCGTGCGGCAATATAACCCACGGATCAATGTCTACTACCTGCTGGTACCCCGAGCAGGCAGGGAAGGGGGTGAAATCACATGGCCGGAGCGACTTTGAAAGAACAATGCAAGGCTCTGAAACTCGCTCAAATACCTCAGATTTACCTGGATATTCCCTATAGTGACCGGGAACAGTACCTTACCGACCTGTTTGAAGCAGAGCTGGATGCCCGCCGGGCTAACAGGGTCAAACGCCTGATCAAGAAAGCCGGCTTTCCGGTCCATAAAACCCTGGAGGATTTTGATTGGAAACCGGTCACTTTGCCGGAAACAACCAGTATAACTGACCTTACAGGTCTTAACTTTATCGAACGCCATGAAAACATATTGGCCCTGGGAGCTGTGGGTACGGGAAAAACTCATTTGGCTATTGCTCTGGGGATCAGGGCCTATACAGAAGGAAAGACAGTCCGCTTTTACCGTTGCCTTGATCTTGTGAACTTCTTGCTGGAAAGCCACCGTCAAGGGCGTCTGGGGAAGGCAATGGACGCCCTAAAAAAGGCGGATCTTCTCATCATTGACGAACTGGGATTTGTACCCCTACACCGTGACGGAGCGGAGCTTTTGTTTAACGTGGTGGCCCAAGCTTATGAACGCCAGAGCATAATTGTTACTTCTAATCTGCAATTTGGCAAGTGGAACACCGTGCTTGGCGATAACCGGCTTACTGCCGCTCTTATTGACCGGTTGGTTCACCATGCCCATATACTGGCTTTCGAAGGTGAAAGTTATCGTTTACAGAAAGCACTGTCGGCTATACCAGATGAAACAAGCTAAACAGAACTAAGAATCTAAATTAGCGAACTGATGTTCTGATTTGAAGAGAATATCTTTGAGCGTGATGGCAACCGAACTATGTATTTTTTAATTGCCGAATTCTGCATTTTATACTTGTCAAACAGAAAGAGAACCTTCTAAAAAAATAATACCTCTATTTATTTTGTTGAATTTCAATCTATTCTGTAACAATCATTAATCCTCTTATCGATTATTTAATTATTGTTCGAAAAATGGAATTTGATATCTCTCACTTAATTCTCTAAGCATTTTCAAAGTTTGGGGAGGTAAAAAAATTCCCTTTTTTAAATTTTCACAATACCGTTGATAACTTCTCTCTCCAGGTATAAAAATTTCATCAAACCCTTTTGCTTTCTTTGAAGTTTTTATTTGACTGGCAAAATCTTTTAAACGCCTCAGATATTCCTCATAAGGTTGAAATTTTTCAATATCAAGGGCCATCACAAAATGACCCATATCAAGAGGCTTACTGTAATCGGGTGGTACAAAAGAGCCAACATTTTTTCCATAAGCCGCACCACTTAATACTCCACATAAAACATCAAACATAAAAGCAAGTGCATACCCTTTATGCTCTGCCAAAGGCAAAACTGCTCCTAAAAGAGCTTCTTCAGCATTCGTGGTTGGCTCCCCGTTTTTATTTACTGCCCATCCTTCAGGAATGCTTTTTCCTTCCCGTGCTGCAAGTATAATATTACCTCTTGCTGTTACACTTAATGCCATGTCCAATATATACGGAAAATCATCTGTGGGTACAGCAAAGGAAATGGGATTATTTCCTAGTACAGCTTCCCCTCCCCCATACGGAGCCATAATAGGGCTGGTGTTTGAAATAACTACACCGATCATTTTCTCTTTGATTGCTTTCTTTGCCGTCACGCTTAAAGCACCCAAATGGGAACTGTTTCTCACTAAGGCAATACCTACACCTGTTTTTTTAGCCTTTTCAAGAACCTTTTTTATGGCATAATCTCCAACCACTGGCCCCATCGCTTTATCTGCATCTATTACGCAAACTGCCAAGTTTTCTCTAATAACTTTGAAATTAGGTGTTGAGTTGATCGTTCCATTATGAATATGTTCTACATAAAAGTTTAATCTTGAAACTCCATGGGTTTTTATACCAAGAAGATCCGCTTCCACTAACGCTTCTGCCATAATAAAAGAATGTTCTTGGGGAACCCCTATTTTTTGAAATATTAAAGAACAATAATCTATTAATTTTTGAGGAGACAGATTCATATTTCCACCTCCTTATCTGTTAAACTCAAATTAGGTAGCAGGAAAGCTAGCCTAAGTTAGCCAAAAATATAGCCAAAGGTTTCCGGGAAAAGGATTCCACCTCCTGGCAGTTCGACTGCTTTTTTCAGAGCCACCTTTCCCGGATCAAATTTGCAGACTGCGGTTCATAGAAGGGTTGTGCTTCGAGCACCGCGTTAGATAAGGGCCACTGCCAGTCTGCAGCAAATTTCTTTTGCGGAGGTTCTTAACATGTACTTTGTAGGGATTGACTGGTCTGACTTACATCATGACGTAGCCGTGCTCGATGAAAAGGGTCAAGAACTTAAGTATTTCACCATCCCTCACAACAGGGAAGGCATGGAGTTATTAAAGGAAAGGCTCTTAAGCATCGATCCCGAACCGGAAAACTTCGCCTGCCTGATCGAAACCAAAAACGGTCTTCTGGTGCAGTTTCTGTTGGAAGCTGGCTTTCCGGTTTACCCGCTCAACCCGAAGGTTGTAGACTACCGGCGAAAGCCCTCCGGGGCGAAGAGTGACCCAATTGATGCCCGTCTGCTGGCCAACATCGGCCGCTCCGACCTGGCGCAGCTAAAGAGGCTTAAGCCAGATGCGGAACTGATCGCGGAACTAAAGATATTGACCCGAGACCAGGACGGCCTGATCCAGGAATCCACGCGTCTTACCAATAAGCTCATTGCTTGCTTGAAGGAATATTACCCGGTAGCCTTAGGTTTCTTTTCGAAGTCAACCCTGCCGGAGCCCTGGAGTTTTACAAGCGCTATCCTACCCCGGATCTGGTAAGGGAAGCTACCGTTCCGGAAATAGCCGCCTTTCTTAAAAGTCATAAACATCCCCGGCCTAATCAAACGGCCATCTCCATCTGGCAGAAGGCGCAGGAGCCGCAGCTTCGGGCCAGCGCTCCCACCGTACGGGCAAAAGGCCGCTTAATGCTCGCCCTGGTGAGACAGCTGGAAGTAGTCCGGGAGCAAATCGCTGCTTACGACAAGGAGATCAACCGCCTTTTTCAGCAGCACTCCGACAGCAGGATCTTTGCTAGCCTGCCGGGGGCGGCCGGGCGGCTCGCGCCAAGACTGCTGGCGGAGTGGGGGGCCGACCGGGAACGTTACGAAAATGCGGCCGTGGTCCAGGCTTTAGCAGGTACCTCGCCGGTTCTTTTTCAAAGCGGTAAGTACCGCTTTGCCAGGCAGCGCAAATCCTGTGTGAAACCTTTCCGACGAGCTATGCACCTGTTCGCCTTCCAGAGTATCAGGCAGGTTTCCTGGGCACGGGAATATTACGATACCAAGAGAAGCCAGGGGCAAAACCCATCATGAAGCTTTACGGGCTTTGGCAAATATCTGGGTGCGGATCATCTTTGCCATGTGGAAAAACCGTACTTGCTGCGACGAAGCCACGTTTATAGCAGCCCGCGCCAAGCATCATAATCGGGCAGCATAATGTTGAATATTCGGTTTTCAAAGTTCTTAAGCCGCCAGCGAGGAGGGCGGGATTTTGATCCGGCCCATAGCTAGGCGGAACGGGTAAAGCCCGTCCTTTTAAAAGACCACGAACATTTGTACTGCACAACCATGAAAAATTTTTAGATTACACTATTGACATAGAAGGTCTGAACAATTAAGTCCTAACCTTAATTCTGCCTACGCTACCCCTTAAAGAATTTCCTTCTCCACATTCTCCAAATGCTGTCGCATGGCTTCCCTGGCCCCCTCAACATCACCGGAAACTATGGCCTCCACAATTTTGGCATGCTCTTCTACCGACCTTAAAGGCCTGCCAGGTATCGACCAAGCCCTCGCCCTACTCTCCGCCAGTAAATCTAAAAGATTGTTCATTACCCGCAACAAAACCTGATTCTCAGAAGCCTCCGCCAAACAAAGATGAAATTTTGTGTCGTGTTCCCCTAAAAAAAGCAAATACCCCCCCGAACGTTTGGCTATGCCTTCCTTAACAGTATTAATTAAATTCACCAACTCCTGTACTTTCTCTGGTGCCCCTCTCTCCGCAGCCCATGCCGCTGCCTCCGTCTCTAAAACCCTCCGTATCTCAAAAAGGTCCTTCAGCGTCCCCTGGTGACTCATCAAATAAGCACCTATGTTTTTCAGCTGTTCCTCTCCCCGAGACTCGCAGACGTATATACCGTCCCCATGGCGTATCTTAATCAAACCCATCGCTACCAAACTCTTTAATGCTTCCCTAATGGAGGTCCGACTTACCCCAAATATCTCTGCCAGCTCTCTCTCCGACGGAAGTTTATCGCCTGGTTTTAAATCCCCTACTGATATCGCCGATTTGATCTGCATTACTACTTTTTCATATAAACGCGTTCCTTTAGGTCCACCTACCGGTTGAAACATCTGTCCTCACCTCACTTTATGTTACCTTTTTTTAAGTTAAATGGTATGTGGTCATATATGTTCGCCCAAAAAAAGATTTTTTCCTGCCTTCAGCTACCGTCAAGTACTTTTGGATGTTTTCTTATTCTTCCTCCCGGCCGCAAGCGGCCAGTTCCTCCAGGTTGGGCAGTTCTTCCAGGCTTTTTAGTCCGAAAGAACGGAGAAACTCATCAGTGGTACCGTAAAGGATGGGTCTTCCCGGCCCTTCCCGGCGTCCTACTTCCTGGATTAGCCTTCTTTCGAGCAGCGTGCTTATAACACGGTCGGATTTCACTCCCCGAATTGTTTCTATCTCTGCCCGCGTAATCGGCTGTTTATAGGCGATTATAGCCAGCGTCTCCAGGGCCGCCTTCGATAACATTTGAATCTGCGGTTGGTAAAGCTTCTCAATATAGGAGGCAAACTCAGGACGAGTACAGAACTGGTAGCCGTTAGCTACCTCCAGCAACCGTATCCCGTGACTGCCGTTATTATAGCTCTGCATTAGTTCCTCCAGCAGTTGACGAACCTCTTTTTCCTTCATTCCCACAATCTCACCGATAGTTTTTAGAGTTAGAGGTTCCCTGGCTACGAATAGCAGACATTCGATAACCGCTTTTGCTTCCCCCGAGTCCATAAACGTCCCGCCTCCTATTCATGCCGGGGATACTGGTAAATAATAATTTCTCCAAAAACAGAGGACTGCCGGGCCGTAACCCGTTTTAGACGAATAAGTTCTAGCAAAGCCAAAAAAGTAACGATTATCTCCAGGCGGGTAACTTTTCCCTTAAAAAGTTCTGTAAAGCTGACTCCTTGCGTCTGTTTCCCCACCTGCTCCAAAATTTCCGTCATCTTATCACGGATAGTTACTTGAGGTCGAGGTATTCGGTTGACTTTTTCTTCCTTCTCACTAACCCGGTTTAGAACCCGGCGGAAGGCCTCCAGCAGGTCTTTCGGGGTTACCCCTTCCAGTGGATTAGAACCGGCAAACGCAGCCACAATAGCTTCTTCATCCACCGGCCGGGTGAACATCTTACTGTAAATTTCTCCTCTTTTCTCCAGAAAACCGGCTGCTTCCTTGAATTTTTTATACTCTAATAAGCGTTCAACCAGTTCTTCCCTCGGATCCGGCCCTTCCTCTTCCGGTTCTTCCGGCTGAGGAGGCTTTGGAAGAAGCATTTTGGCTTTAATGGCCAGTAATGTAGCCGCCATAACCAAAAACTCACCGGCCATCTCCAGGTCAAGTTCCTGTAAAGTCTCAAGATATTCTAGGTATTGCTCCGTAATGCGAGCCACAGGAATATCGTAGATATCCATTTCGTTTTTTTCAATCAGGTGAATGAGCAGGTCAAGAGGCCCCTCAAAAATCTCCAGTTTAACCCGGTATGTCACTTCCTACCACCGTACTCTCATAGAACTAAATTTTCATGGCCTCCCGTACTTCTTTCATCGTCTCGCTGGCAACCGCCCGCGCTCTCCGGGCACCTTCTTCCAGGATCTCCTCCAACAGAGCGGGATTTTGGGCCAATTCCGCCCGTTTCTCCCGGTAGGGAGCCAGGGCTTCATCCAGCTTTTCCGCCAACCGCTTCTTGCAGGCCACACAGCCTATTTCCGCCTGTCGGCACTGGGTGACCCGCTCCTCCACTTCTTCCGGGTTGTAAATTTGGTTATAGGTGTGTACGACACAAACCTCTGGGTTACCGGGATCGTGACGCCGGATGCGCCCGGGGTCCGTCACCATCATGCGGACTTTTTCAAAGATTTCTTCCCTGGTGGCACTAATGGGAATTTCGTTACCGTAACTCTTGCTCATCTTGCGGGCATCGATACCCGGCAAGAGCGGAACCCGGGACAGTTTGGCCTGCGGCTCCGGGAACAGTTCCGTTTTATAGATGAAATTGAACCGGCGAGCTATTTCCCGGCACAATTCCAGATGGGGCAGTTGATCTTCCCCTACCGGAACCGTATCCGCCTTATACACCAGAATATCAGCCGCCTGGAGCAACGGGTATCCCAAGAAGCCGTAGGTGGAAATATCTTTACCCTGTTTCCCCAACTGCTGCACCTGATCTTTGTAAGTAGGACACCTTTCCAGCCAGGATAAAGGAGTAATCATGGCAAAAAGCAGATACAGTTCTGCGTGCTCTTTCACGTCCGACTGTAGAAAAATAGTGCTCTTTTCCGGGTCCAACCCGACACTGAGCCAGTCCAGAAGCATTTCCCTAACATTTTCCTTAATGGCCGAAGTATCATCGTAGGCGGTTGTAAGAGCATGCCAGTCTACGATGGTATAAAAACATTCATATTCATCCTGGAAGCGCACCCAGTTTTCCAGAACGCTCAAGTGTCCGATGTGCAGTTTACCGGTAGGACGCATTCCGCTTAAAATTCTGCCCTTCATACTTTCTCTCCCTTCAGCTTCAATAATATCCCATTCCACTGAGTAGGGTTATAAGGGAATATACTACCCGTATCAGTGGATTCATAATGAGCCCAATAAAGCCGGTAAAAATAAGCAATAATAAAATTAGGGGTCCATATGTTTCCAGTTGATAGATGATTCCTGTATGCTGCGGCGGTAATAGACCGGCCAAAATTTTAGAACCGTCCAAAGGCGGGACAGGAATGAGATTGAATACCGCCAGGATTATATTATACATTACCACGGCAAATAAAAACTGTTTTATATAAAAAGGAGCGAAAACAAGAACCCGCGACGCCACAGCAGCCAGATAAGCCAATACCAAGTTCATCAACGGCCCTGCCAGGCTAACCAGCATCATACCCCTCCGGCGGTCACCGTGAAAATAGAAGGGATTAACCTGTACCGGCTTGGCCCATCCGAAACCGGCCAAAACGAATAGTAGCGTCCCCAGGGGATCCAGGTGAGCCAGGGGATTTAAAGTTAGTCTCCCCTGGTATTTGGGGGTTGGGTCTCCCAAAAGGTATGCTACCTTCCCGTGGGCGTATTCATGAAAGGTTACCGCCAGCAAGATTGCCGGCACCGCTACCAAAAGTTCCCATAAACTTCCAATGTGCATTTAAACTCTCCCTTTCCTGCGGAGCCATTCTTGGACAAAATTTATTTGCTCCTCCTTTTTTCTGCCTGCTTTTCCCTCCAGCAAGGCCGCTTCCAGTTCCAAAAATATCTCCCCGTAGAGCGGACCGGGAGGCAACCCCAGCTGCCGAAGGTCTAAACCGTCTACAACCAGCTCTACCCTGTCCCGCCGCGCGAGATAGTCCAATAAGAGTTCCCGGAGTTTACCGGTGAAACTGGCAGCAGCAAAAAGGATTGCCTCAGCGGGGAATTCATGTAACAACTTATGCAGCCGGCCCAAGGTAGGTTCAGAGGCAGGCAGGCTTTTTAAAACCTCCGGTGCCTCAAGGACCTTCCGGAGCACGTTAATCTCCTTTTTGCGCAAAGAAAAACGTTTTCCCAGTTCCTCCACCTGAACTTCTTCTAGTTTGTGAACCAGGGCCATAAAATAAACCAGCCAACGCTCGACATGGGGTAGCCCTTTTTGCTCCAGCTCTTTCAATAAAGACTCAACATTTAAAACAACCTTTTCCGTATTTTCATCCCACTGAATTTGCGGTACAATTTGGTCCCAAATCCCCAGTTCACCCATCCGGCACAGTACCCTGGCCGGTTCATCTTCTTTGAGCACCAGGAACAGCTCGTCCCATAAACGGGCATCAGACAACTGGGCTAGACGCCTTTCCCGAACGGCTTTTTGCAGCAGGGCCAGGGTTTGCTCTTCAATGGAAAAACCGTACCTTTGCTCGAAACGCAGCGCCCTGATTATCCGGGTAGGATCTTCCACGAAACTGAAATTATGCAGTACCCGGACCAGGCCTTCCTTGAGGTCGCTGTAACAGCAAAAGTAGTCTATCAGCTTGCCGAAAGAATGCAGGTTTAACTGTACCGCCATGGCATTTATGGTAAAGTCCCGCCGGTAAAGGTCCTGCTTCAGACTGGAGACCTCTACCGTGGGAAGAGCCGCCGGATACTCGTAATACTCGATACGGGCGGTGGCCACATCAATCTTCAAACCGTCAGGAAGTATTACCAGGGCAGTCTTGAACTGTTCATGGGGCCTGGTATAACCACCTAGTTTGCCGGCCAGTCTTTCGGCAAATTTAATTCCATCTCCTTCCACTACGATATCTAAGTCACAATTAGGAACACCCAGGAGTAAATCCCGTACAAACCCTCCTACCACAAAGACAGAATATTCCAGCTCATCTCCCTGGCCTCCAATTTGCCTGAGCAGCCGGTAAATATTGCCCGGCAGGTTTAGAAGCAGGGACTTGACATCGGGAGGACCCGGCAGGGAGCATTGTATGGGAAATAGAGTCTCAAAACGCTTGAAATCATCTGTGCCATGCAGCCAGCGCAAGAGGTCGGTACGAGATACTATCCCGATCAGTTGACCGTTCTCCACTACCGGCAAACGTCCTACGTCATGCCGAACCATTAACTGCTGTATTTCCGGTAAAGTAGTGTCGGGAGAAATAGTAACCACCTTTCGCTTCATATAGCCCTTCACCGGAGCATGTCCCAAACCATGACGTTCGGCCAGGTCTACATCTCGCCGCGAGATAATCCCTACTACCACACCGTTTTCCACTACCGGTAGCCCGCTGTGCCCGTAGCGCAGCATTACTTTACCCGCATCCTGAATGAGGGTTTCGGGAGTAACCGTTTTGACCGGCTGGGACATAATCTGGCGGGCAGTGAACAAAGGCCTGATCTTACTGCTTAAAACCGAAGGCAACCTGGCCATCACTGCTTCCAGGGGCTGTCCCTTCAGGGAAGCGGCTCCCGCTTTACGGTGTCCTCCTCCCC
>NZ_BDGJ01000187.1:0-1492 GCF_002207765.1 Calderihabitans maritimus | reverse complement strand
CGGGTTCTACCTACCAGGTAAGTGCGGCCCGCCATGCTTACCAGGGTAAAAACTGTATCTGCATTCAGGACTTCCAAAAGTTTTTCCGTAAGCAGGGACAAGCCTTCCACATAATTATCTGCCTCCGCCGTCGCTACCAGCACCTGAATTCCCCGGAATGAAAACTGTTTGACTGAAGCTATCAACCGGTTCAATAACTTTTGTTGCTCTTCCGTTAGCCTTCGGTCTAAAAAATTAGCTACTACCGACAAATTAGCTCCTTGTTCCAACAAGTAGGCTACAGCCAACGCATCCCGCGATGTGGTTGCCGAATAGGTCAGACTCCCCGTATCGGCATAAATCCCTAAAGCCAAAACCGTCGCTTCAAAAGAATGAATTTCCACATCTTTTTGCCGTAAAATCTCCACCATTAAAGTGCTGGTAGCGCCTACCGAGGCGGTTACCACTTTGGTAGCTCTTGGCGGTGGGTAGTCTACAGGGTGGTGATCGTAAATATGTATTTCCCGGGCCCCTGATACCCGGGAGGCCATTTCACCGGTACGCCGGGGGTCCCCTGTGTCGACCAGAATGACCCGGTCTGCCCCGGTATCAGGAATCTCACCGGGTGTCTTAATGGAAAAATAATCTTTGTACAGGGCCAGAAATTGCTGTACACTGTGGCCCGGCTTGCCCACAACTACCGGCTGGGCCTGCGGGTATATTTTTGAAGCCGCCACCATGGCAGCCAGCCCGTCAAAGTCAAGATTCGTATGAGAGAGGATAAGATCCATCAAGGAGTCCCCTTCTGCGTCAGCCTTGTTTTACTCATATCACTTGATTATACCATGAGCCGGGGAAAATGTTCAACTTTTCCAACGCCGGACAACCTCTTGGAAGTCCTGGACCACCAACTTTGCCTTCCTCCGGTCCCGGAGAACAGCCGCTGGGTGAAAAGTCGGTAGAAATGCTTGGCCATTTTTATAAAACCACGATCCTCTAACTTCGCTTATCTTAGCCTTCCTGTCGATAAGCCACCGGGTAGCCAAAGCTCCCAAACAAACTATAATTTGTGGTTTTATTAGCTCCAGTTGCTTCTTCAAGTAAGGGTAGCAGGCGGCCGCTTCCCCCTGCCGGGGCAACCGGTTCCGGGGCGGCCGGCATTTGTTAACACTGGTGATATAAACTTGGGACCTGTCTATTCCTGCTTCTTCTAATAAATAATTGAGGACCTGACCCGCGGCCCCTACGAAGGGACGCCCCGTTTCATCTTCTCTCGCTCCCGGAGCCTCGCCTACAAAGATAACTCGGGCCGCCGGGTTTCCCTCCCCGAAGACCACTTGTTTCCTATTTTCGGCCAAAGGGCATGCTTGGCATTGGATGCATAAAGCTTCCAGTTCCGCCAGAGAAGAAACTTTCTCGATTTTATATTGCAAGTCTGTAACCGTTCCACCTTTCATAGAAAAATATCTCTACTCAAGGCTTCCTGCTTCCACGACCGGGTGCTCGTAGACCA
>NZ_BDGJ01000186.1 GCF_002207765.1 Calderihabitans maritimus | reverse complement strand
TTCGCTTGCCGGCAATGTGGTATTGGTTCTAAGTACATACTTGCCGTCAAAGCGGGCTTCTTCGTTTATCCGGTTTTTATCAATCTGGACGGCACCATTTGAAACCGAAAGGAACTTTCGGTAAGCCGAGTTGCTGATTAGGCTCTTTATACCACCGGTCTTGAGCTTTTGTTCGAGGTGCTTAAGAACTTGCTGCCGCACCTGAGCATCCCTTTCGGCTTCCTGGGGGTTA
>NZ_BDGJ01000185.1 GCF_002207765.1 Calderihabitans maritimus | reverse complement strand
GGAACCGGGCGAAGTCAAAGACGACTTAGTGCAGGACATGATTGAGGTATTAACTTCGTTCTGTGCTCGTCTGTCTGTATGGAAAAAGGTCGGCCAGAAACCGGGTCAAGAAAGCTATGGAGGCTATAGAAAATGTTGGTGAATAAGGCTTACTGGTACGAGCTTAAACCAAACAAGACCCAGCTTATTCTTTTGAAGAAACATGCTGGTTGTGCCAGATTTGCCTGGAACTGGGGACTGGCCGAACGGAAGAGACTGTGGGAAGAAGAGAGAAAGACCACCAACGCGATAGAACTTCACCGTAAACTGAACAGGCTGAAGAAGACGGATTTCCCCTGGATGTATGAGGTATCGAAATGTGCTCCGCAGGAAGCGCTGAGAGATCTGGACAAAGCTTTAAAGAACTTCTTTGAAGGCAGAGCGAATTTCCCGAAGTTTAAGAAAAAAGGTGTCCATGACAGCTTCAGGCTTACGGGTACGATTAAGGTATTCCCAAAACACGTGCAGTTACCCCGACTAGGTAAAATCAGGGTCAAAGAAAAGACGACGAAATGCAAAGGCAGGATACTTTCAGCCACTGTGAGCCGGGAAGCTGACAGATGGTACGTAAGCATGGCGGTCATAGAAGAAATACCCGATCCCGTTCCGGAAGTTGGAGAACCTGTTGGCATAGATGTTGGTTTGAAACACTTTGCCGTTCTTTCCACTGGAGAGAAAATAGAAG
>NZ_BDGJ01000184.1 GCF_002207765.1 Calderihabitans maritimus | reverse complement strand
CAGGGTAATATCGACAGCATTCCGCATTTTGGGGTTTAAACGGTAGGAATTGCGGGCCGCCTGTTTAATAGTCCAACTGGAAATTTAACCGTTGGTCATATCATACAAGCATTCCTGTAATAAAGTGAGATAAGAGTTGCCAAATAAAAAACCTCCTGGTAAAAGTAATAAAGAAACAACCTAACAAAACTTACCAGGAGGTCGAAAGAGCATGAAGAAGGCCGAGAAAAAAGCGTTGGTTACAGGTGACGTCATTATCGTAGGAGTGGACATTGCAAAGAAGAAACACTGGGCAAGAATATATAATCCTG
>NZ_BDGJ01000183.1 GCF_002207765.1 Calderihabitans maritimus | reverse complement strand
AGTAACCATCGTCCATAGAGGAATTTGAACTTGCTCCGTATTGTGCAAGTGAAGTAAAATCAAAACGTAACCATCGTCCATAGAGGAATTTGAACGGGTTCCCCCCTGGGCTAAATTTTTCTATCCTAGCAGTAACCATCGTCCATAGAGGAATTTGAACTATTTCGGTTGATCGCCAGGTGTTTCGTAATACCAAGTAACCATCGTCCATAGAGGAATTTGAACCCGGGATTAACCGGCTTCAACTTGCAAGGTTGTATGAGTAACCATCGTCCATAGAGGAATTTGAACGTTCGCTTCGTTGTTGGAAATGTATTATATGCTTTAGGTAACCATCGTCCATAGAGGAATTTGAACTAGAAAAAGGGATGGAGAAACTATATTCTCAACAAAGTAACCATCGTCCATAGAGGAATTTGAACTAGTTATTGGCCCTTTTAGCTAGGGAACTCCTACCGTAACCATCGTCCATAGAGGAATTTGAACGACCTATTACAGCATACTTCTGAATAGCATCAGTATCGTAACCATCGTCCATAGAGGAATTTGAACCAAATATAGCGTCATCAAGAGAATCTTTTATTACGGGTAACCATCGTCCATAGAGGAATTTGAACTTGCCAGGACAGGACTTAATTAATTTTGGCGATAATAGTAACCATCGTCCATAGAGGAATTTGAAC
>NZ_BDGJ01000182.1 GCF_002207765.1 Calderihabitans maritimus | reverse complement strand
GGGCCCGAGCGCAGGAGGCGCGAGGCCGGCAACCTGAGCCAAGGATGGCGAATTTGCCGGGGAGCCCGCCGGAGGCCGAGGTCGAGCCCTAGTTTGGCCTGCGCAGATTTCCGGAGCGAGCGGGAACAATGGAGCCACCACTTAATACCAAACATCATAAGGGTGAGCCTATGTGAAAACTTATCATGTGGCCTTGTTGGTCATTATACTGCTTCTTTCTCTTTTGGTACGGTTGTATTTTGTCCAAAACGGTGAATTTCTGCCTTTGAAAGATTATGACGGGAGAACATACGACGGGTTGGCCCGGCAGCTTTTGGCCGGGAAGGGATTTGGAAATGAAGGAGCCAAAGCCTTCGTCACCCCCGGTTATCCCTTGTTTTTGTCCCTTATCTACCGGCTGACGGGAACGGGGGAAGAAAGAATTTTTGTGATACGGCTGGTGCAGGCCGTACTGGGAACAGTTACCGTGCTTATAGTATACGGTCTGGGAAACAAACTTGGCAGTCCTGCGACCGGATTGCTGGCCGCCGCGTTGGCGGGTATATACC
>NZ_BDGJ01000181.1:10217-14164 GCF_002207765.1 Calderihabitans maritimus | reverse complement strand
TCCCTTTCCAGCCGGCTGGCGGGAACCGCCACTACAAATTTACAGTAACCAAACTTTAAATCTACCAGTTCAAAAACGTTAACATTGGCTTCCTCGATGGTATCCTTGCCCACTATTCCCAGGTCCGCCGCTCCATAATCCACATACGTAGGAATGTCCGTAGGGCGGCATATAATATAGGTTATAGCAGCTTCGGGATATTCGAATATTAATTTCCGGGCATCAGTCTGCAACCCCTCCCAGGGCAGGCCTGCCCGGCGAATCAGGTCGACCGCATCGGCACCCAGTTTCCCTTTCGGAAGAGCTATGGTCAGCTTCTCCAAGTTCAATTTGCTTCCTCCCCAACCCAGATAACTTCACCTATACCGCGTTTTTTTGCATAATCAGCAATTTCCTCCGGTGATAACCCTAACAGGTCTACTTCTACCGAATACCCTTTTTCCCGCAGTTCTCGAGCCTTTTCCAACACTTTCCCGTAGGGACTACCGCAAACCAGATACCGGATGCCCGTCGGTTTTTCCCGGTCAATATTTTTTAATGCCATCATCACCCGCTCTACCCCTAAGGCAAAACCGGTAGCAGGACACGCGTAGCCAAATTTGCCCAGCAGGTGGTCGTAACGACCTCCCCCGCAAATGGGAAAACCAAGCCCGGCTACATAACCTTCAAACACAGTTCCGGTATAGTAATCGAAATCCCTGAGAATACCCAAATCCAGAAAAATCCGCCCAGAGACGCCATATCCCTCCAGGACTTCAAATACCTGCCGCAACTCCTGGAGAGCTTTCCGGGCCCTTTCGCTTTCTACTAACTCGAAAGCCCGGTCCAAAACTTCTATACTACCGTGCAGGTTAGAAACAGTTATAAGTAATCTCCTGTCTTGCTCTGATACCCCGTATTGTTCCAGCGCCTGCTCCAATCCTACATGATCCTTCCGGGCAATGGCCTGTTTTATGGAGCGTATCCCTTCGGATGGCAAGGCAATATCTTCCAGGATTCCTTTAATCACTTCTACCTGCCCTATGCCCACCTTGAAATCCGGTAAGCCGGTTGCTTCCAGGGCTTCCACAGCCAAGGCGATAACTTCCGCATCGGCCGCGGGGCCTCGCGCGCCAATCAGTTCTACCCCCGCCTGGTAAAATTCGCGCTGGCGTCCCGCCTGCGGGGTTTCATATCGAAACACATTGGCCAGGTAATAAAGCCGTAAAGGTAACGGCTCACTTCTCAGGCGCATAGATACCAACCGGGCAATAGGCATAGTCATGTCATAGCGTAAGGCTAGAATTCGTCCCTGACGGTCGATAAACTTAAAGAGATAATCTTCTTCCCCGTTCCAACCATTTGGGGTTAAAGTTTGGTAATACTCAAAAGTAGGGGTTACTACTTCCCGGTAGCCCCAGCGCCGGAAAAGTTCCGCCAGGTCGTTCTCCATTTGTCGCTTCGCCCGCGCCTCCTCGGGTAGGAAATCTTTCACTCCCACCGGAAGCTCCAAAATTTTCCTCCGTTCAGTCACCTTAACAACACCCGTTCTTTACTATGGTAAAACGTTAAAGTAATGCTAACATAAAAACCCCGTTTTGTCAATACAGTTTTATTTGGCTCTATGGTTCCCTCTCACTGCGCCGAGCACTCAGCCTAAGGAGACCCGTTGAAACGAGCTAGTACAAATATTAGAGCCGCTACTTGTCCTTCTCCGCCAATCGGCGCAGAATAAGCTTGTACCCGTCGGCCCCATAGTTAAGCGCCCGTTTCACCCGGCTGATAGTCGCCGTGCTGGCTCCGGTGGCCTCCGCAATTTCTGAATAAGTACAGTTGCGTTCCAGCATTTTGGCCACCTCTAGCCGCTGGGCCAGGGCTTTCAGCTCGGCCACGGTACATATATCTTCAAAAAAACGATAGCATTCTTCCTCATTTTCCAACAGTAAAACCGCTTCGAACAATGCATCAATAAATTTATCCTTCAATTTGCTTTTGTAACCCATCCCTCCACCCCGCTTTCTACCAATCCTGTATTCTACGTTTCCCCACCCCAATCCTTTTACCACCCCGGCCGCCAGGCAATAGGCAGGCGCCGTCCCATACCGAAGGCTTTGGTAGTAACCCTGAGCCCCGGCGCAGCCTGACGACGCTTGAACTCCGCCCTATCTACCTGCCGGATTATATCATGCACGAACCCACGTTCAAAACCTTGGGCCGTAATTTCTTCAGCCGAGAGATTGTCCTCGATGTACGCCCTGAGGATGGGATCAAGCAACCGGTAAGGCGCCAAAGTATCTTCGTCACGCTGGTCAGGCCGGAGCTCTGCCGAAGGGGGTTTTACCAGCACGCTGGCCGGAATGATTTCCCGGTCTCGATTGATGTACCTTGCTAGTTCGTAAACCATCATTTTAGGAACGTCAGCCAAAACCGCTAGTCCTCCGGACATATCCCCGTAAAGGGTGCAGTAGCCGACCGCCAGTTCCGACTTGTTGCCGGTACTCAACGGCAGGAAACCTTCCCGGTTGGAAATAAACATGAGGATATTTCCTCGGATACGGGCCTGGATGTTCTCTTCGGCCACGTCCATAAGGGGCTCACGGCTAGGGTTAAGAGTTTCAAGATAAGCGGTAAAGATTTTATCAATCGATATTGCCCGCCAGCCGATACCGAGGTTGTGCGCCAACGCTTCAGCATCCCGCAAACTACTGGGCGAAGAATACCGGGAGGGCATTCCCACCCCAAGTACGTTCTCTGGTCCAAGGGCGTCTGCCGCCAGCACAGCCACCACCGAGGAATCAATACCGCCGCTCAGGCCAACTACTGCGCGCCTGAATCCCGTCTTCCGGAAATAATCACGGATTCCCAGCACCAACGCCGCGTGAACATAGGAAATATCATCCTTTACCTGCGTCGGCTCTTTCCCTGCCGGGGGCGACGCAATATCCACCACACCGAAATCTTCCGCGAACGCCCGTCCTTCCCAGACCAGCTCCCCTTGAGAATTGAAAACAAGGCTCGAGCCGTCAAAGATGAGTTCGTCGTTTCCTCCCACCTGGTTCACGTAAACCACCGGGCAGCCGTACTTCCGGGCGGTATGGGCTAGCATGTCGGCCCGCAGGCGCCGCTTCCCGTAGTGATACGGTGAAGCAGAAATATTGAACAGAACCTCGGCTCCCCGAGCCACCAACTCTTCAATCGGGTCTACCTCGTAAAACCTCCGGTTCCAATAATCCTTATCGTTCCAGATGTCCTCACAGACCGTTAACCCTAGCGCTACCCCCCGGAAAACAACTGGCTGCCTGGCTTCCGCGGATTTAAAGTAACGGGTCTCGTCAAAAACGTCGTAACTCGGCAAAAGAGTTTTATCCTGGCGCCCATACAACTCCCCGCCATGAAATAAAAGGGAGGCGTTGTAAAGCCTATCCCCATCCTGCACCGGTGCCCCGAGGAGGATCCCTATTTTCCTGCTGGCAGGAGCAATCTCCTCTTTGAGCACTTTTTCCACCGCTCGTAAAAGCTCTGGCCGCCAGAGAAGATCCCGCGGCGGGTAGCCGACCAGGGAAAGCTCCGGGAAAATTACCAGATCAGCCCCAATTTCCACCGCCTTATCTACTGCCTCCAAAATTCGCCCCGCATTACCGATTACATCTCCGACCGTAGGGTTAAACTGCACCAATGCTAATTTCAACTAGGACCACCATCCCTGCAGTGGATACTTTACACCCCCTATTATACCCTACCCTGCAGGATTTCGCACAGATTCTCAATAAAGCTGCCACGTGCTGTATGACTAAAACCCGCAAAAATATCGCCTCCTGGTTAATTTTTGCTGTTTCGCCTAAACTGCCTTCATCTATCAACCAACCCAGCTTATTTTACCCCGGGACCTCTCCGGGAGCAGAACCCTGTCGGCCAACTGCTCCTCGCAGCGGCAGTGGGTTACCAGAACCACGGGAATATTCCAGAGC
>NZ_BDGJ01000181.1:8995-10055 GCF_002207765.1 Calderihabitans maritimus | reverse complement strand
CCCCCAGTCCCTGCCGCAACCGCTCCCGCAGCCCGCGGTCCAGTGCTGCCAGCGGCTCGTCCAGTAAGAGCAACGCCGGTTCGCGTACCAGCGCTCTGGCCAAAGCCACCCGCTGGCGCTCCCCTCCCGAAAGTTGTGCGGGATAACGGTGCTTCAGTTGGGTTATGCCAAGGTTTGCCATAAGTTCAGCCGCGCGCTGCTCTCCAGCCTTCCTGAGGCCCCTCCTCACCCCATAAAGGATGTTTTCCCATACCGTCAAGTGCTCGAAAAGGGCATATCCCTGAAAAATAAAACCAACACCCCTCCTGGCTGGAGGGATGTTAACCCGCCGGTCGGAATCAAAAAAGATCTGGCCGTTCAGCCTGATGCGTCCGGCATCAGGTCGTTGCAAGCCGGCCAGACACTCCAGGACCGTTGTCTTCCCAGAACCAGAGGGGCCGACTAGGGCAACCAGATCGCCTGCAGGCACCTTAAAACTGGCCTTCAGGGTAAAATCCGGAAGCCGCTTTTCGAATTCAACCTGCAGCATCCCCCTCAACACCTCCTCTGCTCAGCATAACGAGTAAGCTGGCGCCGCGACCACCGGTGCAGCCCAAAGATTAACGTAAAAGAAAGGACCAGCACTGTAAACACCAAAGGTACTGCTGTGCGGTAGTCACCTGCCTCCACAGCGAAATAGATGGCCATCGGCACAGTCTGGGTTTTCCCGGGGATATTTCCGGCAACCATCAGCGTGGCGCCAAATTCCCCAAGCGCCCGGGCAAAAGCCAGCACGAGACCCGAGAGAATTCCCGGCCAGGCCAGGGGGATGGTAACCGTGAAAAAGACCCGTATTTCTCCTGCCCCCAGGGTCCGGGCAGCATTTTCCTGGTCCGGATCTACCTGCGCAAAAGCTGCCGAGGCGTTCTGGTACACCAGCGGAAAGGCCATTACCGCAGAAGCGATCACCGCTGCCCACCAGGTAAAAAGCACCTGCCCCGGAAAAACCCAGCTTACCGGACCGTGTCGGCCAAAAAACAGGAGCAGGCCGAACCCTACCACCGTAGGCGGAAGCACCATG
>NZ_BDGJ01000181.1:0-8826 GCF_002207765.1 Calderihabitans maritimus | reverse complement strand
GGCGGGCACACGCCACTCCGGTTACAGAAGCCAGCGCGGTTGCCAGCAGTGCCACCCGCAAAGACAAAACTAAAGCGGTCAACGCTTCGCCCGGCATCACTAACCTCCTTTCCGCAAATCTTCTTCAAACTATTTACCATTTACCGCCCGGTAGCTAGCGGCGTAAAGCCGTATTTGGCAAAAACCTTGGCTGTCTCCGGTCCCGCAAGGTAGCGGAGGAAATTAAGAGCGGCTTCTTTTTCTTCACTATAGCTGATTACAACTGCTGTATAGATGACTTCCTGATGTAAATCTTTACTTGCTTTAGCAGCAATTCTGACTTTCCCTGAGGAAACTGCATCAGAGAAAAAGACTATACCAGCGTCAACAATTTCAGACTCTACATAATGTAAAACCTGACGAACATCCTTAGCAAATACTAACTTCTGTTGCAATCCATTCCACAAGTTCAAACTAACCAAAGTTTCCTGGGCATACTTACCAGCAGGTACAACTTCAGGATTACCAATAGCAATCTTCTTTACTTCAGGTTTTAACAGGTCTTTGAAATCCTTAACCAGATCAACGGCTTGCGGGGTGATAAGTACTACTTCATTACCAAGCAAATTTTTACGTGTAGAGGGATCAATGAGCCCCTTTCTATCCAGATCGTCTACCTGTTTTTTAGCGGCAGATATAAATATATCTACCGGTGCCCCCTGTTCAATTTGATGCTGTAGAGTTCCTGATGCGCCAAAGTTTAAATTGATAGCAGCACCTTGAGCTGAATATAGTGTTTTTATTTCCTCCATTACATCCTTTAAGCTCATGGCGGCAGATACAGTAACTTGCTTCGCAACCCCTCGCTCAAGCTTTTCCGCCCTGCTACAACCAGACACGTAAAATAGCCCTGCCAGAGCAGTCATTAGCAGAGCCGTCATATAGATAACAACTCTCCTCATCTTCGTTCCACCCTCAGCATGTTTTCAATAGGTTGTATAGGTTGGGTTGTTAAAGCCTTATAGGCCGACGGACGATGGCCCGTCCGCAGTTTATATTCAGCCTGAGTCGATACCCGATTGGCCGCCCGCGCCACATAACGACTTAACAACTGAAGAACCCTGTCTCCTAGCCCCAACTCGGTACCGTATATCCCTTTAAGCGCCGCAGCCAACTCCTCCAAAGAAGTATTCCCGGCTCGTTCGCCCAAACCGCCCACGGTAACATCCACATAACTGCACCCGGCCTTAACCGCTGCCAGCGTGTTGGCGGTAGCCATACCGAAGTCATTATGCCCGTGAAACTCGAGCGGAATAGCCACCTTCTCCCGCAAGCGGCTGAGACGCTCAAAAGTTGTAAAAGGGTCTAGAATCCCCACCGTATCACAGTAACGCAGCCGCTCGGCCCCCAGTTCCTGCGACACCAGCGCAAACTCCACCAAAAAAGATTCTTCTGCCCGGGAAGCATCCTCCGCCCCCACCGTCACCCGGCATCCGTGAGCAAGAGCATAAGATAGGGCTTCTTTTAACCGTGCCAGGACCCAGCGGTGCGATTGGTGCAGTTTGTACCGGATATGGATTTCCGAAATGGGAGCACAGATATGAATATCCCGTACCCCGCAAGCCAGGGAAGCCCGGATATCCGTTAGTAACAACCGGTTCCAGGTACTCACCCGGCTTTGTAAACCCAGCGCTGCTATTGTTCTAATCGCTTCCTGCTCTATTTCTCCCATTGCCGGAATGCCCGCCTCAATCTGGTATACGCCTACCCGATCCAACAGCCGGGCAATAAGCACTTTCTCCTCGATACTAAAGACTACTCCCGGCGCCTGTTCCCCATCCCGCAGGGTAACGTCAATAATCAAAGGCCTCTGCATAACCTTACCTCCGGGCAATACAGCAAGCGTTTTTCCCGTTATCCTCTTCATTTAAAAGACCCACCGCATCGGCCCGGCACTGCCGGCACCAATCCATCTGGGGTATATACTGCTTGCAAACGGCTCGGGCAAGAGCTATCTCTTTACGAGTAGGTGGTGCCAGGTGGGCAAAATCAGCCAAGGGAACCAGCGGCATTATGTTCATCTTAAACGCTCCCAGCCTGGCTACCGTCCGCGCCACTGCCGGGATGTGTTGGCTGTTAACCCCGGGAATGAAAACAGTATTCACCTTCACATACAGGCCGGCGTTCCTGGCTTCTACAATACCCGTAGCCTGTTGCGCCCAAAGGAGCTCGGCAGCCTCTATCCCCCGATAGGTTAAGCCGCGCCACTGAACGTAATCGTAAATCTGTGCTCCTATCAATGGATCCACTGCATTTACGGTGACAGTTACGGTCTTAACTCCAACAGCCTTTAGCTGCGTCACATATTCCGGCAACACAAGGCCGTTTGTGCTGATACACTTGACTAACTGAGGAAACCGCTTATGGACCAAGCGCAAAGTTTCTAACGTCGCGGCATTGGCCAACGGGTCACCGGGGCCGGCAATACCCACCACCCGGATGTACGGGTTTTTCTTTACCATTCCCGTTATCCAATGTAGCGCCTCTCTAGGGGTGAGCAACCGGCTGGTAACACTAGGACGGCTCTCATTAGGGCAATCGTATTCACGGGTGCAATAGCGACACTTTATATTGCAAGCCGGCGCTACCGCCAGGTGTATTCGACCAAAACGCCGGGCCGCTGCCCGATGCAAACAAGGATGTTGCTTGATAAAATCCATTGCTTCCTTCATGACTTATCGCTCCTCCCCACTTTGTAGTACAAGGGAACACTGTTCCAAAGCCTGAAACAATGGCCCCTCCGATTCAAATACCATCAAACCTGCTTCCTCCGCCCGCTCCCTTACGCACCGCCCGGCACGTACACAGATCACTCCCTGGCAGTCTGACAGCAGATCCAGTCGGTGTTGCAAGCCATCCTTGCCTTTAGGTTGGCTACAGGAATTCTCACTTACCAGAGAAGGACGTCTGATTTCCAAAAGATTTATGTTCTCCCCGCATATTTCAAAAATCATAAACTGTTCGGCTCGACCAAAATGTTGGTCTACCGTTAAACCATTACGGGATGCTACAGCAACTTTCACTTTATCAACCTCTCCCCTTCTGCGAGCTAACCGCCACACAGGCGCACTGATAAGTCCGGCTGCTTCCCGAGCCAGGTTTACAAACCCCCTAAATCCGGCAAAGGGACTCATTTCTTGTGGAAACACCAGGAAAGGCACACCCAGTTTATGACTCAAGTACTTTTCCTTAGTTCCGCCCACTAAAAGATGAGGTTGTCGTTTAACCAGGAACTCCTCTAATTCTTTTTCATGGGCATCATCAATCAATACTGCACCATCTGGAACTTTGGCTCCGGCTTCTTGGTAATCCTCCCGGCAACCAAACTGGGAACCGGCCATCACCACTTCCATTCCCAATTCTTTAAAGGCCTTGGCCATCGACCCCATCCTGGAGGCACCGAAAAACAGGGCCACCCGTTTTCCAGCCAGGCTCGATAAAAAAGGCGCTGCTGCCTTTCGGGCTTCCTGTATACTTGGTTCAATTATGTCTTCTGCCCCAGCCACGCCAAAGAACTGCCCTATGGAGCGCAAAGCGGAAGCAGTTTCTTCTAACCCAAAAAAAGACACTTTAAGGTAAGGGATTCCAAATCGTTTCTGCATACCTTCAGCCAGGGCCTGCCCGGTGCGGCGACAGTGAACGATGTTTAATCTAGCCCGGTGGGCATTGGCCATAGCAGCCACAGATGCCCTGCCGGAGAAAGCGCAGATCACTTTCAGCCCCAGTTGTTTCAGCAGCCCTTCAATTTCGTCAAGATCACCCTGTACATCAAATTCGCCCACAATATTCACCCCGTTGTCAATGGGCTGTTCTGCTTTTCCTATGCCAATGAAATGCTTGAACAGCACACCAGCCGCAATGTCGTGACCCTCTGCCTGACTTCCGCAAAACCCGGGACAATCTACGGGCACGACCGGCAGGCCGGTATCTTTTGTAGCGCGCTTGCAGACAGCAGGAATATCTTCGCCGATGACCCCCGCCACACACGTAGCGTAGACCAAAACGGCACGGGCATTAGGGTTACGCGTAACAGCTTCCACTATAGAGTCATACAGCTTATCTCCCGCCCCGAATATGATGTCCCGCTCAACCAATTGGGTAGAAAATATCCGGTAACTTTTACGCCGCACGGTGCGCCCGTAATAGGCACAACCTGCCGGACCATGTATTAAGTGAATTACATCCGGAATAGAAGCCAACATCCACCGCGCCCCGTAGAAGGCGCAAGCCCTTTCTGAGATCACCCCGGGTACAGTAGGCCTGCTACATACCGGAAGAACTGATGGGTCAGCTTCTTTGACAACTAAGTGACCGCGGCGGTAGGGCAAGACTTCTATGGGAACCGACACGGATACTCACCTCGTTTCAAATTAAATAGAACCGGAACCGACCGGTCGCCCGACGGAGCATGTCATTGCTCTATACCGGCCAGCCCGGCCCTGAAGGTAATCCGTTAATGTTTAGATTGACAGTCCAGTATACTGTTGACAATAAGATCTAAGAGTCGCAGACTGCCACGATAACCTAATACAGGCCACCGGTGATAACCAAACCGATCGTAAACAGGAAAACCGATTCTTACCAACGGTATGCCTATATTTTTGGCGACTTCCGCCCCATACGTAGGCCCTAAAATAACATCGGCGCCACGTTCTCGCACGGCCATTTCAAACTGGTACAAATCACCACCAGAAATAACGGTAGGCGTATAACCGTACTCTTTGCCGGTAGCTTCCACCTCATGAGCAAATTTCTTACTGGGCGTATTACTCATTACTACTGTCGGCTCCATTTCTAGTTCACAGATGAATCTGCTTATAGCTGCCACAATATCGGGATCTCCCGTTATAGCAACTCTCTTCATCATCGTGTATGGAGTAGAATCTGCCATGGCGTCGAGGAGAATCCCCCGTTCACGCTCCAGCGATAAAGGCACCTCTACACCGGCAAGTCGTTTAACGCCAGCCAGAAACCTATCGGTATTGCCCACTCCTACCGGAAGAGGACCGTATATGGCCGGAATATTGAACCGGCTATGTAGGTAGGCAGCTCCCGCTCCTCCCGCATGTGGAGTAAGGGCGATAGTTCCAATGGCATTCGTGGCGTCCGACAATTCTTCCACCGTAGTTCCACCCACGGAAGTGGAAACAGCGGATCTTTCCAAGGGAGTATCCAATGTTTCCGCAACATCAGATATCATAGTAAACGAAACACCCATTACCCTTAAGATTCTTTTTATCTCTTCCACATCGCCTGGATTAATTATGCCGGAAATTATATTCAGCTTACCATTGAGATTTTTCCGTGGCTGCCCCAGGTGTTTTAATACAGTTTGGGAGGCAGTATCATAACCCTTTATGTGACTACCGGCATAACTCGGCGTATGGATAGGTACTATCTTAACTTCCTCATCCCCCAGTTCATCCTTTGCCTCCCGGACAAAGGCATCAATGTCGTCACCGATGGTTTCGCTGATACAGCTACTTATAACACCGATAAATCGCGGCCGATATCGGTTTACCAGGTTCCTGATCCCCTCTATTAAGTTGCGCCGCCCGCCAAAAACCGCGGCATCCTTATGAAAAGATGTCGATGCAACCCGCACCGGCTCCCTGAAGTGCCGCGTAAGAAGGTAACGCACGAAACTGCAACAACCCTGGGAACCGTGCATAAGAGATACCCCTCCCTGAATACCCAAAATCATATAGACAGCTCCCAGCGGCAGGCATGTGTGACATGGGTCTATGGTTACCGTTCGTGCACCCAAAGTAGTTCCCATAAAACACACCTACTTCCCTTTTTATATGGCCTAAAGCTGTTGCGTACGGTCATCCGGGTACTTATAGTCGAGGATAGCGTTAGCAATTTCGGCCAACAGGAACTCTCCACCGCGGTAGCCGACAACGGGCCTTTTCTGGTAACCTACCCGGTCCCAAACCATTAACCCTACTCTGATCAGCGGAACCTCTAACTCCCTGGCAATATCTATCCCTTTACAGTTGCCTATAATGAGGTCAACATTTATCTTTTTTAGGTACTCCTCAAACTCAAAAAGGTCAGAGCCATTGAAAATCTTCGGACTGCAATTATACTCCGCAGCAATCTCCTCGATATCGCCGGTAAAAGTTTTGCTAGGTGTACCGCTTAAAACTGCTACCGGATCCATCCCCAGTTCGCAGGCAAACCTGGTAACACCTACCACAATGTCCGGATCGCCAAAAATTGCCACCTTTTTCATCATAGTATGGTGAAAGGTATCAGCCATAAAGTCCAAAAGCCGCCCGCGTTCGTCAAGGAGTTCTTCCGGCATTGATTTTCCGGTCAATTCACTTACGTGCTGTAAAAAGAGGTCAGTATTACGAACTCCTATAGGAGGAGGACCAATTATCGCCCGAACACCAGACTTCCTTTCCAAGTATTGGGCACCAAGCCCTCCTTCATGAGGGCATAATGCTATCGTTCCCAATGAGTTGGCCATATCTTCTATTTCTTCAATCCGCGTGCCGCCCTTAGGATAATAAGGAATCTTCTGAGGCGGCCGTAACGGAGCATCGAATACATCGGAAATATCAAACAGAATGATGCTCTCGACCCCCATTACTTCAAGCAAGTGCTTGATTTCCCGGATATCACCAGGGTTCAGCATACCAGGTATGATGTTTATCTTGTTATTCGGTTTGGTTTTTTGATGAACCAGAGTTTCAATGAAGGCCTTGGATGCCCGGTCATAGCCAACTACATGAGATCCGGCGAAACTGGGAGTGTTGATCAACACTATCTTTACTTGTGCCGCTTTTTCTTCCCCTAACTCTTTTACCAGCTTCTGACGGGCCATTTTTATGAAACTAACCATATCATCGCCAATAATTTCGCTGGAGCAGGTGGTCACCACCCCGATAAGACCCGGCCAGTACCGCACTACCAAGTTACGGATACCTTCAACAAAATTTTTCATGCCGCCAAAAACTGCCGCGTCTTCGTGAAAGGAAGCGGTAGCAATCGCTGCCGGCTCTTTAAAAATACGGCAAAACGTATAGCGGACATAGGTAGTACACCCCTGGGCCCCCTGCACAAACGGGATGCCCCGATGCACTCCCAAGGTGGCAAACATGGCCCCTAGAGGCATGCATGTGCGGCAGGGGTTTATTACTACCGCCCTGTTGGCTGCCGGTACCAGTTGCGGATCCCTTTCAATGTATTGGTCGCTGAGAGGGATCTTGTCGATTTTTAAACGGTCGTAAGGTATACCTTCAATCGGTATAGTGGTTAACTTCATACCCGTTTCCTCCTTGCGCACAGATTACAAAAACTTCCAAACAGGAGCGTAAACCGCCTGATAAATATCCCGGGCAAAGTTCACAAAACCCGCGTAACCAGCATACGGCCCTTTCTCATAAGAGTGGGAATTAACCGTCGGAACACCCATTTTACGCGCCAAGTACTTTTCCTTTAGGCCGGTCAGGAAAAGATCAGGTTTATAAGTGTCGAGCATTTCCTCTATTTCATATTCATTGGGATTATCGATTACCAATACACCATCCTTGGCTCGGACGTTGATTTTTTCATAGTCGTCTTCGTGGGCAAAGGTGCAAGCGCATGCCACTACTTCCATCCCTAACTCTTCCATCACTTTAATCCAGTGCCATACCCGTGGTGCCCCCACATAGATTGCTACTTTCTTTCCTTTGAGCCGCTCGCGATAAAAGGTAATGGCCTTTTCCACCCGAGCGGTCTCTTCCCTAATAACTTGTTCTGCCTTCTCTTCCAACCCGAAAAACTTTGCTACTTTGCGAAGCGCCTCTGAGGTCTGCTCAATACCAAATAGAGATACCCGGACAAAGGGGATGTTGAACCCATCTTTGATCATGTGCGCGATATACTCGGCGGAACGCTGGCAGTGGACCACGTTTAACTTGGCATCGGGCATCTTAATGAGATCTGCAATCCTGGCGTTGCCCGTAAAGGTAGCAATTACGCGCACTCCGATTTTCTCAAAAAGGGGCAGGAGTGCTTTAGTGTCCCAGTCCATGTTGTACTCGCCAACTAAAACGACATCGTAAGGGGTTTTTTCCTCCTCTTTCATGCACAGGTTCGGCCGTTTCTCCCTGAGCGCCTTGATTTGCCGGTAAAACTGGGTGTTGAAGACGTGATGTCCTTTAGACTGACTTACCCCGGAACAACCAGGCGCTTCGGCGTAAAAGACGAATTTACCCGTTTCTTCCTCCAATTGCTTCGCCACAGCGGCAACATCATCGCCGATGAGACCTGTAGTGCAAGTGGTGTAGATAATCAGTCCCTGGGCCTCCGGGAACATGCGAAAAGCTTCCAAACATGCCCGCTTTAACTTTTTCATACCCCCGAAGACAACGTCCTTTTCCTCCATATCAGTACAGGTACAGTAGCGGCGGTTAAAAGCCACGTTTGTCAGCTTGCCCGGTAACGCCCAAGTGTAAAGGTCAGAGAGATGCCGCCGTGTACCCCAGGTATACCAAGCGCAACCCACTGGTGCGTGGACCATGTGGATAACATCAGCAATAGGCCCGCCCACGACCCCGCGTGAGCCAGCAAAAGCTCAACCACGCTCGGTCATATCGCCGGGTACAGTATTTACATTGCATCGCGGGATGACCGGATTTTGCTTATCTGTGATATAGGTGTGTTTACCCCTTTCAGGGATCTGTTCATCGCACTTCAAAGTTACCAACGGCATAGATTTATCCCTCCTATCTCAATATTTTGGTTCTAACTCCCCCAAACTCTTTTTTTCGTAGAATTTGAGGGTTTTGC
>NZ_BDGJ01000180.1 GCF_002207765.1 Calderihabitans maritimus | reverse complement strand
CTTATTGTCTTTTTACATTTTGAAACAATAAAATTTCCAATTCAGGGTCTTGACATTTTACCGCGGGTCTCTACCGCCAGAAATCCTTATTAATTATATCACAATTTTTGCTTCTCTGCCGGGTACAATTTTCAGGTAAAAGTTTTCCGTCTAGTGGAGCAAATTCCCATCTATTCTTTGGTTGACACTCGAAGTACTCTCCTAATATAATTTAATCGAACGCATGTTCGCAAAGGAGGGATAACATGGCTTGGATTGCTTATTTACTTCTTTCCAGTCCCCAAGACAACTCCGGCACTTATCAGAAATTATTGAACCTGGGCAGCTATCTCTCCCCTAAAGTCGAACCCCTTCCGGAGGAGCTTTCGCTTTTTATAGATCTAGGCAACGAGCCGGGCCAATTTTTAAAGGAGTTGCATTGCGAACTTAATAACGACCTCCAATTCACCGCTTTTCTTACCGGCGGTATTGCCCGTAATAAATTTTTGGCTAAAGCAGCGGCGCTTTTCCTTTTAAAGGAACCCGGCATGGCAGCCGGGAGGAAAATAAAACTAATCAAAAGCAAAAAGTATCATTTGCTTTTAATTCCGGAGGGAGAAGAAAGATCTTTCAGCGCTCGTTTGCCGGTAGATTTTCTTTGGCCGGTAGAAGCTTCCGTGTTAAACACGCTCAAATTAATGGGGCTTGCTACTTTGGGAGAAGTCGCCCAAATTCCGGAAAGGCAACTGGTCAGTTGCTGGGGCAGTACAGGTTACCGCCTATACCTTTTGAGCCGGGGAATAGATTTCACCCCCCTCCGGGCAAGTTACCCTCCTCTTCGTTATCTTTACCGTACCGAGTTGGGAAAGGCGATGGACCGCCGGACAATTGAGAAAGCTTTGACCCAAGCCGCCAACCATCTAAGCCAAACCCTAAAAAAACAATTTCTGGGATGCCATTGTTTAAAACTGTACCTTTATCTGGAAGAAGGTCCCGTCTCTACCGGAATACGCAAGTTTGCCACCCCTTCCAGCCAGGCTGTTCACCTGAAAGAAAACCTCTTTCATTTGCTCCGGCTAAGCAGAATTAACTCCCCTGTATACCGGATAGTGGTGGCGGTAGAAGAATTGGCTCCTCTTCAATGGCGCCAGTTGAAATTATTTGAAGAAACTAAACCACCGACAAATATTACCCAGTCCAGAAAAACAATCTCCCCCTGGTTGAAAAAGCTACAGCAGACCCACGGCAGCCCGATTTTAAACTATGGCTGTCAAGCAGATCGGCGGGAAAAAATTTTATGTTTTTGGGATCCTCTGCACCACCGGCTACCAGGAGTGAGTACCCTTGAGCAGGTTGATTAACAAACCTGTAATCGTAAGATGTAGCCCTGACGGAAAACCCCAGGGCTTTTTCTGGCGCAAACAGTGGTTCCCGGTGCAAAATATCTTAGAATGCTGGAAAGAAACTGGTTGCTGGTGGAAGGGGGAGAAAGAAAAATATTTCTACCGCCTGCTGGCCGGAAATAACGGCCTCTACGAAATCTACCGGGAAGAAAACAACCAAAAATGGTTCCTCTATCGCATCTACGATTGAGGTCAGTTACCCCATAGCTAAAGCTAGGGGCTTGCAGGTCGAGCCTGCTTCAGGGCCTACTGACGGAGGCCCATCCGCCAGCGCCTCAAAATAGACCTGACGGATATTGGTTGCGGCTACTATATCCGCATGACCGACAAAACCACAGGAAGTACAGCACCGCGCCTTCCTCCCCAGGCTTAAAAGCCGGGGCCTCCGGCGCGGAAAGAAGGTGATTGAGACTATGGCTTTCATCCATCTTCATACCCATTCTTACTTTTCTTTCCTGGACGGTGCCAGCTCCCCGCAAGAACTGGTGGAAAGAGCTGCTGACCTGGGAATGAAGGCCCTGGCCCTGACCGATCATAATAATCTTTGCGGGGCGGTGGAATTCCACCGCCAGGCTACCCGGGCGGGTATCAAGCCCCTCCAGGGAGTGGAGGTAAACCTGGAAGGAGGCTGGCACTTGGTACTCTTGGCTCAAAATCCGTCGGGTTATTCCAACCTCTGCCGTATTCTTACCTCAGCCCACCTGGGTAACCCTCGGGGAAAACCTGAAGTTGCATTCGACCTCCTGGAAAAATACAGCAAAGACCTTATTGCCCTCTCAGGCTGCCGCCGGGGTCAGGTTTCCTATCTTCTCTTGCGCAAAAAATACCTCCAAGCCCGGGAGGCGGCTAAGAGGTTAATCAATATATTTGGCAAGAATAACTTTTTCCTGGAACTCCAGCAGACTTTTTTACCCGGGGACAGAACCTTAAACCGTTACCTGGTTCAATTAGCCGAAAACCTCGGGGTCAAGGTTGTAGCTACTAACAACGTCCACTACGTTTATAAAAAAGATTTTAAAATCCATGACCTGCTAACCTGTATCCGCAACCTTACTCGGCTGGAAGATATTCACCCGGAACGCCCTTTAAATGGAGAGAACTACTTAAAGTCAGCTCAAGAAATGCAGGAAATCTTTATCGAATATCCTCAAGCCCTTAGGGCTGCTCAAGAACTGGCTGAAGAATGCCAGCCGGCTTTGACCCTCGATAACAACTTGTTCCCCCGTTACCCGCTGCCGCCGGGAGAAACGGCGGAAAAATTTTTAAAGCGTTTGACTTTTCAGGGGGCTGTGGAAAGATACGGTAAAATAACTCCGGCTATTGCCGAGCGGCTCAATTATGAACTTAAAATTATCTTTGAACTGGGATTCGCGGATTACTTCCTGCTGGTGTGGGATCTGGTCCGCTATGCCCGGCAAAAAGGTATTCGTTACGCCGGCAGGGGCTCTGCCGCCGACTCCGCGGTAGCTTACTGCCTATATATTACCGAAGTAGATGCCATAAGACGCCAACTGCTTTTCGAACGGTTCATGAGCCTAGAGCGAGGTCAAAAACCGGACATTGACATCGACTTTGATTCCCGCCACCGGGACCAAGTGGCCCGCTATCTTTCCGAAAAATACGGGGATGAACATGTAGCCGCCGTCTGTACTTATAACACTTACCAGGCCCGCTCCGCCCTTAGAGACCTGGGAAAAGTCATGAACTTTCCAGAAGAAGAAATAGATGCTCTGGCCAAAAAGATGCCCCATATCCCGGCAGACGAAATAAGTCATGCCCTAGAAAAACTTCCTGAACTCCAGGACGCCTGCTGGCGCAAGCCCCGCTATCAAAAATTATTTGACTACTGCCGGGCACTGGCCGGTTTCCCTCGCTTTATAGGCACCCACCTGGGAGGTATAGTAATCAGCCGCGAGCCCCTGGTAAACATTACCCCTTTGCAGAAATCCGCCAAAGGGGTAGTGGTAACCCAATTTGACAAAAAATATGTAGAAGAACTAGGGCTGGTTAAACTGGACCTCCTTTCCTTAAAAACTCTAACCGCCATTGAAGACACCATGCGCAACCTGAGCCTTTCCGGCTGGCCGCTGGATTACGAATCCATTCCTTACGATGATAAAAAAACCTTTGCTATGATAAACCAGGGTAACACTGTCGGAGTTTTTCAACTGGAAAGTCCCGCCCAACGGGCCCTCCAGTGCCGGCTTAAAGCCTCCCGGCTGGAGGATTTAGTAGCCAGCGTGGCCCTGATTCGCCCCGGGCCTATAAAGGGAAATATGGTCGAACCTTTTATTGCCCGCCGTAAAGGGGAAGAACCGGTATCCTATCTTCATCCCAAACTGAAACCGATTTTAGAAAAAACCTACGGCGTAGTTCTCTTTCAGGAACAGGTTATCGAAATTGCCACCGCTATTGCCGGTTTTACCCCGGGAGAAGCCGATGAACTGCGGCGAGTCATGAGCCATGCCCGCTCGCACCGGGAAATGGAAGCTATCGGCAAACAGTTTATACAGAAGGCCATCGCCCGCGGGATCGACTCCAAGACCGCTGAAACCATTTTTTCCTGTATTAAGGGATATGCCAGTTACGGATTCTGCGAGGCTCATGCTGCCGCTTTTGCCTCTCTGGCTTATAAAACCGCCTACCTGGCCTGCCACTATCCGGTTGAATTTTTTGCGGCTCTTTTGAGCAACCAGCCCATGGGCTACTACCCGGCCAATACCCTGTGCCAAGAGGCCAGGAGGAGAGGAATTAAGATTTTACCGCCGGACATCAACCGGAGCCAAGCACAATTTTCTGTAGAAGGAAACGGTATCCGTGTATCTCTGTCTCAAATAAAGCAAATGACCAAATCGGTCCTGAACGCTATTCTAAAGGCCAGAGAACAGGCTCCCTTCTCCTCCTTAGATGATTTTCGCCGAAGGGTCTTTGTACCCCGTCCCATTTTACAAAATCTCATCCTTTGCGGAGCCTTTGATACTTTACACCCGAACCGCAGGCAGTTGCTCTGGAAAATAACCGGTGAAAAAAATGTAAAAAATATTCCGGACTTCACTCCGGAACAAAAGCAGGAACTGCAGTACAGGATTTTAGGAATTGACATTGAAGAACATTATATGGCCCGCTGGCGTCCTCTGCTGCAGCAAAAAGGGTATAAAAACACCCGGGAACTCCGGCAGTTCCCCGACCGCACCTGTATCAAAGTAGCTGGTATTGTAATTGCCCCCCATCGCCCCCCTACCCGCAGCGGTCGTACCGTAGTTTTTTTCTCTTTAGAAGACGAGTTCGGCCTGGCGGATGTCACTGTCTTTGAAGACGTGTACCAAATATACGGCAACATAATTTTCAGCCACCCTTCTCCGCCCCTAGCCGTCACCGGGATTCTCCAGCGGAGGGGTAACGGCATCAATATAATTGCCCGGGAAGTAAAGAACATGTATGAAGAATTGAAGGCAAAATAGTTAGTTGAAAAAGTTCATGAACCCCAGCAGTAATACGGCCAGCATAACCAACCCGGCAAAAGTTTGGGCCAGAAAAGAAGTGACGAAAAGCCCGGCGTTCAAGTAACTATAGGCATACCCGCATCCCCTCAAAAAAGCTCTCATAATTCCTCCCCCCTCGTATAATTTGATTTAGAAGTTATCATGGAACCTCTATAAGGTTCTTGATAACCGGGTGTGCCTTTG
>NZ_BDGJ01000179.1 GCF_002207765.1 Calderihabitans maritimus | reverse complement strand
TTGTTTCTTTATTACTTTTACCAGGAGGTTTTTTATTTGGCAACTCTTATCTCACTTTATTACAGGAATGCTTAATTAATTGCTGCCTTTCCTCTTTCCCGAGTTCGTATCCGGATCGCGTCTTCCACTGGACAGACGAAAATTCTCCCGTCGCCTATCTCCCCCGTACGGTTAACCCGCATAATGACTTCCACCACTAGGGATACGTCCTCATCGTTTACAACCAGAGAAATAAGTCTTTTGGGCACATATTTCATGCCTCCTTTTTGGCTCAACAATTCCGGTCGCATCTCGAAAGATACTTCTCCTGCCAGTCCCTTCTGCTTACCCCGACCCAGAACCTTGCTGGCCGTGAAGGCAGGAAAACCAAGAGCGCTCAAAACTTCTTTGGTCCTGGTCATCTTGTTTGGACGGATAATTGCCACTATCTCTTTCACTAAGACCCCACCTCCCCGATTCTTATAATCCCTGACTTCCTGTCCTCACTGTATAGGCTTGTTCCACGGGACTAACAAATATCTTCCCGTCGCCGAAGTTACCTGTGTATGCTGCTCGATTGATGATCTCCACAACTTCCTCCACATTTTCATCTTCTATAACCAGCATGAACATTACTTTAGGCAGTTCATCATAATAAACACTGCCCAGTTGAATGCCTTTTTGTTTACCCCGGCCAACCACATCCATCTTCGTAAAGGCCACATAACCTGCCTCGGCCAGTGCCTCAACCACGTCCTCAAACTTTTCCGGTCGCACGATGGCACGGATCATTTTCATAATCTCATCCTCCTCAATCTAAAAGTCCATACTTAACCACTAGGTTTTCCATCTCATCCATAGTCATAGGTTTCGGAATAACAAACATATCGTTCTCTATAATCTTGCGGGCCAGTTCCTTGTATTCCCGGGCCTGGTTGCAATTTGGATCAAATTGCGTCACCGTCTGCCGGTTGAACTCGGCTTTTTGCACGATATTATCCCGCGGGATGAAGTGTATCATCTGCGTCCCAATTTTGGTGCAAAACTCTTCCATCAGTTCTCTTTCTCCATCCACGTTACGGCTGTTACAGATGATCCCCCCCAACCTTACGCCACTCTGTTCGGCGTACTTAACCATACCCCGGCAGATATTGTTGGCAGCGTATAAGGCCATCATCTCACCGGAAGCAACAATATAGATCTCCTGCGCTTTACCTTCGCGAACCGGCATAGCAAAACCGCCGCAAACAACGTCACCCAGCACATCGAAGAAAATGAAGTCTAAGTCCGGCGTATAAGCACCTAACTCTTCCATCAGGTTAATAGCAGTAATCACACCCCGGCCGGCACAACCAACACCGGGCTCGGGTCCGCCCGACTCGACGCACTTGATCCCGCCAAAGCCGGTTTTTACTACTTTATCGACTGTTACCGCTTCCTCCCCGTATTCCCTCAGGGTGTCCATCACTGTCTCCTGCGGTTTGCCGCCTAGAATCAGACGAGTGCAATCAGCTTTCGGGTCACAGCCGTGAATTAACACCTTTTTCCCATAAAAGTGAGCCAACGCCGCTGCCGTATTTTGCTGGGTAGTGGACTTACCGATACCACCCTTACCGTAGATAGCAATCTTTCTCGTCATCCTCTTCCCCCCAAATGAAAATTTTTCTGGACGCAGCCGTTGCATCACATACTAAAGAATCACTCCGTTAACTAAAATTTACTTTCACCGTTCCGATATCACCCCCAAGAATCCCCCGAAAAAATTAAGCGGCCCATAGCACTCTTTTTCCCCGGGGGCTTCTTTACCCTCGTCCACCCCAACGTGCTATGGGCCACTTTACCCTTCGTTGCCTCAATATCCAAGAAGCTTCTGGACGCTTTTCGGAAAACTCCTTCCCAGCGGCAAACACTACCGCTAAAAACACAAACGCCCAGGACAATCCTCCTGGGCGCCTTTACCCTGCTTTACCTCTTCGTAAAGCATCTGTACACTCTAAATTATCATTTTTGTTTTTTTAAATAATATCAAAGAAGATGGATACTGTCAAGTCTAGATGGACCAGAGTGTGTTTATCTTGTGATAATGTCACCATGTAAACTATCGTGATAAAATGTCACTATGAAGGACGAGGTGCGTTATCTAATGACCCAAGAACAACTTAATAGGTTTAGTGTTATTTCATCCCTCATTGATGGCCACATCACGGTCAGGGAAGCAGCTCTAAGTTTAGACCTGAGTGAACGCCAGGTTAAACGTCTAAAAAAAGGAGTGATGGAAGAAGGCCCGGAGTTTCTGATCCATAAAAATACTGGCCGTTCACCCAAGCATGCAATCCCTAAGGAAACCAAAGAGAAGATAATCGCTTTAAAACTTTCTGAACCCTACAAAGACGCCAATTTTAAACATTTTCATGAGCTTCTAGCAGAACATGAAGGTATCATTCTAAGCTATTCCTGCCTGTATTCAATTTTGACTGAGGCTGGTATTGAAAGCCCCAAAAAACGCAGGAGATTTAAACCCCACCGTCGCAGAAAGAGAAAACCGCAGGAGGGCCTCCTCATCCAGATGGATGCTTCCCCTTTTGAGTGGTTAGGTACTAAAGAACAGTTTGCCCTCCACGGTGCTATTGACGATGCTACCGGCAAAATTGTTGGCCTTTACCTCACTAAAAATGAGTGCCTTCACGGGTACTTTGAGATCACCTGGCAAATCCTCAAAAAACACGGTATTCCTGCTAGCATTTATGCCGATAGACATTCCATATTTCAGTCCCCAAATGCTTCCAAGCTTACGGTTGAAGAACAGCTTGCAGGTAAGGTGGTCAAAGATACCCAGTTTGGAAGAGCTATGAATGAACTGGGAATTACTCTTATCCCCGCACGCTCTCCTCAGGCTAAGGGCCGGGTGGAACGCCTATGGGAAACTCTCCAAAGCAGGCTCCCGGTTGAGTTTAAAATTGCCGGTATCACTTCTTTAAAGCAAGCTAATGAGTTCTTGACTCAATACATAGATAAATTTAACGCGCTGTTCGCTGTTGAAGCTTAGGAAACGGTGTCTGCTTACAGACCTATCCCTGAAAACATTGATATTGCCCATATATTATGTGTCAAGCATAAAAGATCTGTGGACAACGGCGGTGTTTTCTCTTTCTATAACAGGCATTTTAAAGTTATTTGCGACGACGCCAGCCCTATCCCTCCACGCGCTAAGGTGGATGTCTTGGCAAGCCCGGTTTTCGGTGTGAAAGTTCAGTACAATGATACCGTGTTTGATACGCTGCCTTTTGTGAAACCTAAAAAGGTTCAAAAAACCGAATCTACACCAAAGAAGGAAAAAAAGACTTACAGACCGCCTGACACCCATTATTACAAGT
>NZ_BDGJ01000178.1 GCF_002207765.1 Calderihabitans maritimus | reverse complement strand
TTCTTAAACCTGGAGATGTCACCTATTTCCGCTACAATACCGGCAGTGTAAACTGGCCCTATACCTGGAACAGTGTCTAACGTTTGGGGAATGGCTTTTAGTTCTTTAGCGATGACCTGGTCGATTTTCTTCTGCTGGCTTTCAAAGAACCGGATAGTCTCCAGGGACATGGCCAGGGTAATATC
>NZ_BDGJ01000177.1 GCF_002207765.1 Calderihabitans maritimus | reverse complement strand
TCGTACGTATTCCCAGAATTCCCGAGAGGTGTCTAAAACAGGAATGTATGTCGGGTTTACCAGACGATAATCTGCTTTCTCTCCGTTCCCTTGACGTTCTTCCCAGCCCTCATGAACAACCGCTAATTTTGTTTCACGGCGCTTGCGCTTGCCTCGCTGTCTGCTCTGCATGTGGGTATTAAATCCGTCGACTTCGATAA
>NZ_BDGJ01000176.1 GCF_002207765.1 Calderihabitans maritimus | reverse complement strand
GGATGGCTAGCGAAAAGACCCTTAAAGCCGTTGAAAACGCCGGTTACGAGTACATTGTCGGGGTTAAAATGCGCCGGACCAAAGAAGTCCGGGATATCATTCTGGCTCGCTGCGGTCGGTATCAGAAGGTATCCGAGAACCTGGAAGTTAAAAACGTTGAATACAATGGAAAGCGCTATGTA
>NZ_BDGJ01000175.1 GCF_002207765.1 Calderihabitans maritimus | reverse complement strand
ATCTTCTCTTTGGTTTCCTTAGGGATTGCATGCTTGGGTGAACGGCCAGTATTTTTATGGATCAGAAACTCCGGGCCTTCTTCCATCACTCCTTTTTTTAGACGTTTAACCTGGCGTTCACTCAGGTCTAAACTTAGAGCTGCTTCCCTGACCGTGATGTGGCCATCAATGAGGGATGAAATAACACTAAACCTATTAAGTTGTTCTTGGGTCATTAGATAACGCACCTCGTCCTTCATAGTGACATTTTATCACGATAGTTTACATGGTGACATTATCACAAGATAAACACAC
>NZ_BDGJ01000174.1 GCF_002207765.1 Calderihabitans maritimus | reverse complement strand
CGAGCGTCCAGTTTAAACCGGACTAGCCGTCCAGTTTGAACCGGAATCGGTATCCAATTTGACCGGAATACGCACCACATGGCCTTTTTTGATAAAAGCACTTCTGATATACTTTTCTTTTTTATTTATTGTACT
Source organism: Calderihabitans maritimus (assembly GCF_002207765.1). NCBI lineage: Bacteria > Bacillati > Bacillota > Clostridia > Neomoorellales > Calderihabitantaceae > Calderihabitans > Calderihabitans maritimus. The sequence continues at coordinate 3,822 of NZ_BDGJ01000174.1, read as the reverse complement.
GATTTCTTCCATAGTGATAATGGTGCCTATATTTGATGACACGATATCTATAGGTTTCAAATTCACCATAATTTTATGCCCATTAAAGTCCTTGATAAAATCATTTGTTTTTCTGTCAGGGCTTAATTCAGGTATAATCTTTCTTATGTCCTGACCTAAAACGTGTTCCCGGGGCATTTTAATAATATCTAGGGCAGGAAAATTGATCATTTTAATTCTCCCGGATCTGTCGGTAGTAATAATACCTATAGGTGTGTTTTCCATAACCGTTTCAACCAATTTCATTTGCTTTAAAACATCTTTTCTGTAGTATAAAATGTCCTGAGCCTGTCTAACAGCGCGATAGATTGAATCCTTTCCAGAAGATATCAAAATGCTGTGAATACCCATCTGCTGTGATACTTTGTTTGCTATCACACCGCCTACCATAACTTCATAACCTTCATTTACGGCCCTCCTTATAGCATCTACGGCCTGTTCCTCTCTTTTAATATAGAAGGTTTTCAAATTGATGTTAAATAGTGCTGATAAATCTCTTTTCTCATAAAGCATGTTGTCAAATATAATAAGTGCTATATTGGGACTGATTTTTTTCGCTTCCAATATAGCTTCGGCTATATCGTAGCTGCTTATTTCTATCTCAACAAGGGGAATATTGGAAAATTCCTGACGTATATATTTTAAAGTGCCGCCCCGGCTAATCAAGACTTGCACTCCATTTTTGATCATATCTTTAGCAACATCAACCGCATTGCTTAATAATCCTATTCTTACATCAATTTCCCCTTTTAATTCTTCTCTTATATCAAGAGCTTCATAATACATTTTCCTGTAAGGCGCTATAATGCCAATCTGTGTCATAATTCCACCTCTCCACTTTACACTTTAAATTAAAATATAGAGTTTCTTGGAGAATATAAAAGGGACTTCACTCCTTTGGGTTCAGTCACTTGAAAGATTCTCAAATCTGGGGTGAAGTCCTTTCTTATCTTTAAGCCCTCGATATGTAAAAGCTAGAAATTACTACAAAAGGCTCATACCTAAAAAATTAAACAATTCAATGTATAATTTATAGGTTTTTTAGGCAATATAATTAACGAAGGGAAGGCAGCAGAACGCTCCTGTTGGGTAGCTAGTCACTACCCAAATAGCTTGACTAGCGAAGAGAGCACTGCAGCCTTCCCTCTTTGGTTACAAATTACGGAATGCCTGAGGGACAAAAAGCCGGACATATTGGGCAACAGCATACCGGTCGGTCATTCCTGCAATATAATCGCAGGCAGCTCTCTCTACCCCTACTTTCTCTGCATAGTCGCGGAGGTCCGGAGGCAACATCTTCGGATGTTCTAAATAGTAATAGTACAGTTCCTTGACCAAAAGCTTCGCCTTATGCTCCTCTGATTTAGCCCGAGAACCAATATATACGTTGTCAAAAAGGAAACTCCGTAAACGGTCAGTAGCTTTTTGGACCGCATCGCTCATTCTAATTTCAGGCTGATCCCAGCTGGAGTTAATCATATCCATTACCATGGTGTTAATCCTATCCCGGTGCTGATACCCCAAAATATCCAGGCAGTCTTTGGGTAAATCCTCTTCCCTGATTATCCCTGCTCTGATAGCATCATCAATATCATGATTGATATACGCTATCCTGTCTGCGATACGAACAATTTGCCCTTCTAAGGTGGAAGGTTTCTGGGAACCGGTATGGTGAAGTATACCGTCTCTTACCTCCCAGGTTAAATTCAATCCTGTTCCTTGTTCCAGGACATCGACTACTCGCAGACTTTGTTCATTATGCTTAAAACCTTCAGTATATACTTGGTTGAGGGCTTCTTCTCCTGCATGTCCAAAGGGGGTATGTCCTAGGTCATGGCCCAAGGCTATAGCTTCGGTGAGGTCTTCATTCAGGCGCAGGGCGCGGGCAATAGTACGGGCAATCTGCGCTACCTCCAAGGTATGAGTTAATCGGGTGCGGTAATGGTCCCCCTCCGGAGCAATAAATACTTGGGTTTTATGTTTCAACCTTCGGAAAGCTTTGGAGTGAATTATGCGGTCACGGTCTCTCTGAAAAGCCGTTCGAATTTGACACGGATCCTCCGGCCTTGCTCTTCCTCTGCTTTCTCCGCTAAGGGCAGCATAGCGGGATAAATGCTCCCTCTCCCATTGTTCAATTTGCTCCCGTAATCGCATAACCTCAAAACCCCACAGTTTCTAGTTGTTTTATTCTTTACCGGAGCCGCAAAGAACGGGTAGCCTCCGCCACTTCCACCAAACGTTTAGCTAAAACTCGTACCCGTTTGATAGCATTTTCATCTTGAGCAGACGGTTTTTGAGCACACGCACCGTGGTGTCCGCAATCGTCTTCCCGGTAACCATCACCGATCACGGTCATACCGTGTACCAGCATCATATCATACAGAGCCTTTAAAGTAGTCTCTTGCCCTCCAAATCTACCGGCGGCGGTAGTAACCGCTCCGCCCACTACATTTAAAAGAGCTTTTTCTTTTCTTAATATACGAGACTTGTCCCAAAAGGCTTTAAGCTGTGCGGAAACCGTTCCAAAGTATACAGGACTTCCCAACAACAGGCCGTCCGCACGGCGCAAAACATCGTAAGCTTCTCCCAGTTTTTTACCCTGCGAGCACACTCCCCGGCATGGTTCCGAACAATTATTGCAGAAAGGCACTTTTTGGTCCGCCAGTACGTCCACTACATGTATGAGTTTCGTTTCTGCTCCTTTGCTCTCCGCCACTTTCAGAGCTTCTTTCAATAAAAAGGCGGTGTTGCCGTCTTTTTTGGGACTTCCGTTTAAAGCTACAATTAACATTGGAACACCTCCAATCTATAACATTAGTATATACGTTTTTGGACCCCAGAGTTCCTGCCACTACAATAAAAAACTATAAAAAGAAACCCCCTGCCTGCAAGCAGAGGATTTCTTCCGCGTAACCGATCAATAAGGGTCAATCCAGTCCCGCAGCTTTTCTTACCATTTTCTGGTGCTCAAGGTCCTCCTTCAGGTCAGAAGTTTTGAGGCTGCCCCGAAAATGGATACACATGTAACCAGGAAAGTCGTTATGTTTTATAACTCCTCTACCATGGGGCATTCCGCTTATGGAAGCAGCAATAGTATGCCCGTTCACTGCAACTAAAGCTGCTCGCGGGGACCAGCTCCATTGACCGTTGTAAATTTTTTTAATGATCGCCGTATCGTCCTGTGAAACAGGTTCTACGTCGGCATGGAATCTTCCTCCGGTTCGCTGTACCCGAAAAGTCAATCCTGTCTCCATGTCGGTAACCGTGGCAAAATCAAACAACCGGAACATATTTTGCACCTGGTTCCAGTGGATAAATTCTCCCTCTTTCGCCTGCGAGTTACCGGCCTCTGGAACATTTTCCGCCGGAATAACAAGTTTTTGTCTCGGGAATATGGTGTCCGAAGTTAGATCGTTTGCTTCCATAAGCTTTTCCAATTCTACGCCATAATGGCGACTGATGGACCAGAGGCTTTCCCCTTTCTTTACGATATGGATGGCTTTGACCACATACTGGTGCTGATGGTCAACCTCTGCCGCAGCCACGGTCTCTTCAGCAAAGAGAGGCCGGGGAACTCCCGCCATAAGTACAATTATTAGCAAATAAAGTATTTTTCTGAATTTCAAGGTTCTCTATCCCCATCTTGCCGGATATATTTCAATGTTAATTTTACCTCAATTAGTTAATTTTCTCAAGTATGCGTCTGGAGTTGAATGTGTCAAGTAGTATCGGGTAAAATTTTCCCTGCTCCAATCGAGGCTTAAAAGTGTACGTCAAATTACG
>NZ_BDGJ01000173.1 GCF_002207765.1 Calderihabitans maritimus | reverse complement strand
AGTGCACCCTGAAGCTTCGTCCCATGTATCACTGGACGGAAAGCCGGATCCGTGGCCACATCATGGTATGTTTCACCTTGCCTTTTACCTTGAGATGGCGCTACGCCAAATGCTCAGCAGTGTTGCTCCTGAGGCCGACTATACCAGGG
>NZ_BDGJ01000172.1 GCF_002207765.1 Calderihabitans maritimus | reverse complement strand
GGCACGCCTGTATTCCGTCCCTTGAAATGCCTGTCGTTACTGGAATCTTGTTTTTAAACTGTCAAAGATGAGTCTAAATTAAATACTCAGACCAATACGGTGAATAGCAAAACCAGTTCTTTCTTTAAGAATCTCACTCTTGGTTAATTTACCTGAAAGTACTTCCCTCACTTCATTGTAAATTAGATCACCTGCTTCTTCCAAAGTGAGGGTACCTTCAAGGATTCCACTAAGGTCAAGGTCTACTGTATCCTGCATCTTTTCCCAGGATTTTTTGTTTCCAGTAATCTTAATAGTCGGCATTATGGGATTAGCTATTGTATGTCCTCCACCGGTGGAAAATACCAATACCTGAGCACCTGCTGCAGCAATCCCGGTAATTGACTCCGAACCGTGTCCCGGAGTATACATGAGGTATACACCTGGTTCTTTCCCAGGAGTCTCTGCATAAAATACTACATCCTGAATAGGAGCGCTACCGCTCTTCTTGGCTCCACCAAGTGATTTCTCTTCTATTGTACTAAGACCCCCCGCTATATTATCTCCCGTAGGTTGAGATCCGCGAATGTCTTCTCCTGTGGCAAGTATTCTTTCTTCATATTCTTTAATCATTTTTTCTATCTTATCTGCTACTTCCTTGTTTACTGCCCTCGAAGTCAGCCACGGCTCTGCTCCCATTAATTCAGGAAACTCAGCCAGTATTGAACGCCCGCCTTCCCTGATAATTCTATCAGAACAAAGTCCAAGTGCAGGATTAGATGCTATGCCCGAAGTAGTATCGGAAGTCCCACAATTGAGACCAAATAAAAATTGGGACATATCTGCTTCTTCCCTCTTGTATGTCGAAAGTTCCCTTGCCAAGTACATGGCTTTACGTATAGCCTCAGTAGTGGCATTTATGGCACCACCTGCTGCCCTAATATTCACCGTTTCAACAGGCTTACCTGATTTGGAAATCTCATGGGCCATGTCATCAATATTGCAAAGTTCTTCTCTAAAATGATCTACTATAACTACTCCCCCAACGTTTGGGTTCTTGGCCATACCACATAAAACATCAAAAGTCATTTTGAGGTCGGACTTTGTCTGGCAGCGACCTAAATGATGCGTGATAGGAATAGCACCTTCAATTGTATTGGCTACTCTTTCAACCACACTGTTTGCATATATGGTCGCTGATAAAATCAATAAATAATTCCTGGCCCCAACTTGCCCATCAGGTCGATAATAGCCGTACCATTTACTCACAACATATTCCCTCCTTTTGCTTTTTTGCCAAGTCACCACGACCCCTAAGAGGTTCTATGTTGTGTACATGAACATGGTCACCTACTTCAATGTCTTCGGTGGCCCTTCCTATACTTAAACCGTATTTCCAGATAGTCTCCCCCTTCTTAATGGGTCTGATGGCTATTTTGTGTCCGTAGGGAATATCAGCTCGTACTTCGATTTCTAATTTCGCTCCGTCAACTTCCACTGGAATTTTCATTCCTTCTTTTACTTCATCACTAATTATTGTTGCTACATTATCTTTTGGGTCTACAACATAAGCAATCTTCTTCAATTATATCTCCCTCCTTATATTTTTAGTTTTGATTAATTCAACGAAGGACGGAACTTTTTATCCGCCCATATTTTGATCATTTCAAAGCTAATAGACTTAGCAGGGTACCCGAAATTCCGATGTATTGCCAAATCTCTTTATAAATATAATCTAGTCTATTAACTTTGATAATTCATCATAGGTATGTGGTATGACCAGTTATATTACTCTTATTTCGATATCTTTTTGAAAAATCCTTCTTGCATAATAAATTTTTTGTTTAATTTTTTTTGTAATTTTATTTAAATTTATCGAGTAGGAGGGGGCGGCTAGCCCCCGTCCTCTCACACCACCGGACATGCGGGTCCGCATCCGGCGGTTCACCAAGCTTGACGAAGACTTTGATAGCGTTCGGTTAAGCTCATCAGGCCCTGGGACTGCCAGTAGGCGTTACCCAGGGCCCTATTCATCGGCCCGTGGGCCATCCGCCATGGTCCTTTACGGGAGTTGGCGAATTCATGTACTACCCATTCCGGCAATCCCAGTGCACGCAGCTCGCGGTACCTTGTCCGCACTCGCTTCCACTGCTTCCAGAGGCACATGCGTAATCTCCTCCGCACCCAGCCTTCTAACTTTTTGAAAATGCTGGGCGTGTCGGCCAGGGCGAAGTATCCCATCCACCCGCCCAAGTAGGCGTTCAGGCGCTCTATACGCTCAGCCATACTCACGGGTCTATTCCGGGAAGTTATTTCCCGGATTTTCTTCTTCACCCGGTCGATGGTTTGCGGCGCCAAGCGGATAAGGATTTTCCCTGTTTTGGCTTTGTACATGCTAAACCCCAGGAAATTCCGTTTCCACGGCCGGTCCACCGCGCTTTTCTGCTCGTTTATTCTGAGCTTTAACCGCTCCTGCAGAAACTTACGGATACTGGTCATGACCCTTTCTCCTGCCCGCTTGCTTTTGACGTAGATGTTGCGTCGAGTAGCGCGGGGAAGTCTCACCCCCACGCCCTCACAGAACCGGACGTGAACCTCTCAGCTCATCCGGCTCCTACTGTCCAGCCGCTTTAAGAAGCTGCCAGTGGGCAAACAGCCACGGCTGTCTTTCCGCGATCCGCCGCAGCCACTGTTCTGCCCGCCTTTTATGGTTTTTCAGCTTCTTGTATTTCCTCATCGCCCACTTCACTAGCACAGTGTCTAGATACCTTAGAGTGGGATACATCGCGGATTTGTAGTAGTGCTTGAAATAGTTTATCCATCCTCGGAGCACAGGGTTAAACATCCGGGCTATGTCTTCTAGCTCCTTATCACTGCGAAGATGCAGTTTCCATTCCCGTATGGTCTGCCTCATCTTTTTGGCAGCTTTATTGCTGACCCCAGGGCTGAAGTTGATAAAGTATTTGCCATGTCGGTTCTTTGACCTTCTGGGTCGAAAGGTGTATCCTAAGAAGTCAAACTTTTCCTGTGGGTAGCTTCCTTGTCGGTCGTCATCTTTGCAGTAAACTATCTTCGTTTTCTCCGGATGGAGCTCCAACCGGCACCGGAAGAAACGCTCCCGTAATTTCGCCAGTAGCCATCGGGCTTGGGCTTCGCTTTTGCAGTGGCATATGATATCATCCGCAAAACGTTCAAAGGGTATGGAGGGACAGTTCCTCTGCATCCACATGTCGAATGCATAGTGGAGGAAAAGGTTGGCTAGTAGAGGGCTTATCACCCCTCCCTGCGGCGTT
>NZ_BDGJ01000171.1 GCF_002207765.1 Calderihabitans maritimus | reverse complement strand
GCAAGCTCGCACGCATGGTCTTCACGCCGCTGAGTGAGGGCCAAATTTACCGGCCAAGGAGGTTAGGGTAAATACTCTTTGACAATTTATTTTTACTGTTAGCTGGTATTTTCTGTTTTAGCTTACAGGCTTGGTTTCTTGTTGCCTTTTTACATTTTGAAACAATAAAATTTCCAATTCAGGGTCTTGACATTTTACCGCGGGTCTATTTGCCGTCGGTCTTGAACACTCCTTCATTCGTTTTTTGTCACTAAACGAATTAAGCAAGTGTTCAAGAATTCCTATGG
>NZ_BDGJ01000170.1 GCF_002207765.1 Calderihabitans maritimus | reverse complement strand
TTATCGAAGTCGACGGATTTAATACCCACATGCAGAGCAGACAGCGAGGCAAGCGCAAGCGCCGTGAAACAAAACTAGCGGTTGTTCATGAGGGGTGGGAAGAACGTCAAGGGAACGGAGAGAAAACAGATTATCGTCTGGTAAACCCGACATACATTCCTGTTTTAGACACCTCTCGGGAATTCTGGGAATACGTACGA
>NZ_BDGJ01000169.1 GCF_002207765.1 Calderihabitans maritimus | reverse complement strand
GGACTCAATTGCTTCGAACCGTTGCCAATCTTATCTTGCCAGATGCCCAAAATGTTTTACAAAGCAAATAGCTTTTTGTCTCGAAATTTATTGACAAGAGAAGCGGGGGTGTGGTATATTAAACAATGTCGCTAAACGTCGAAGAAACAGTCAAGGAAGCA
>NZ_BDGJ01000168.1:202635-211835 GCF_002207765.1 Calderihabitans maritimus | reverse complement strand
GTTTTGGGTATATTTACTCTTATGGAGCAGGGCCTCATTTTCCTTCTTGGCCCCCGATATTTATTGACTCATACCCCCAACTTGACCACCTAATTTTTAGAGTCTCTGAAAAAGGCTGAGGCTCTATGAGGCTCTAGGAGTTGAGTTCGCAAACCTTGAAAGCATCGGGTTGCGAGGAAATAGGAAAGCAATTAAATGAAACAACTCCTCACTATCCCGAAGAGTATTCATTTGCCCCTAATTCAAGTCAAGAACCGTCCCCGACTTGACAGTACCGAACATAAAAGGGGCTGCCCCCACTTATGCTGTTGGGACAGCCCCACATGACTGTGACCTTTACTCGACTATGAAGATAAACTTCAGGGTATCTTCCGGTTTGTCGTCACCCTCGCCGTATTCTACGAATACTACATTGTCATCTACTGCCACGCTGCTTACGGTAGAATATTCCGGATCGTCGCCAGTGTAATCAACTACGACAGTATCGCCATCAAACAGGTACCAGTAGTCAGCAATCTCGATGGCATTATTGCTCAGATCCCTGTCGGTAACTGCTTTCTTCTCGGCCGTATGATCAGCATCTGCGTCAAACTCGACGGTCAATGTGACCTTACCGTCAACGAGATCGTACTTCACGAAGTCATCCACTGCGGCACCATTGAGACCGCCGGTAGCAAGCTCGTAACGAGTACCGTCAATTTCTACGTAATCATCTTCACCAATGCTGTACAGGTCGGTGACTATACCGTACTCGCCCTCTTCAGTCACAGTTAACTCTTCGCTGATCAACAGGTACTCGACTTCATTTCCATCTTCCTTGAATACTACGGCAATAGGATTAAGGTCAGAAGCATTATCTTCAGCGTAGCTTAGGAAGTCAGCTACGTCTTCCAGGTCAGCTTCCTTATCATCGTCAGCATCGTTATAGTCGGTGTTAATAATTACGGTATTATCAGTTACGAAATACCAGTTACCATTAATTTTAACCCTATTGGTGTCAGCGTCAGCGGCAGTTATCGCTCCGTTGGTAGTCAAAGCGGTCAAAGCTTCAATTTCTCCAGCATCGTTAAGGGAGAACTGTACAAAAGTATCGGTAACAAACTTGTCACTGCCAAGGTATACAGCTTCAGTTACACCATCATTTTCATAGATAGGCGTAATTTCGTCCAGGTCAACACTGTAAGTTACAGTGCTGCCGTTCTCGGTAAAGAGCTTGACCTTGGTCACTTGATCTTTATAGTTGACGTCCACTACATCAACAAAGGATCCGTACAGTTCAGTAGGTTCTTCTTCATCAATATCGGCAGCGATGTAAACGAGTTTGTTCTGCTTGTCAACGGCGAACTTAACCGTTGTGCCGAAAGCGTCAATGAGCTTGTCGTAATCGAAAGCACCGAATTCGTCACCGTTGTCGGTGGATATCTTTACACTAGCTTCGGTCATAGAGTACTTCTTGCTGCCAATCTTCAGCTCAACAACCTTACCGTCTTCCTTGTAAGCGCTGACCAGCTCGCCGCTGTTGCTGAAGGAGAAGGCTTCAAGATACAGCTTGAGTCCATGATAATTACCATTGGTATCTTCAGTTACGTAAACAACATCGTTTTCTACCAGGTCGTCAATGTCGGCAATCTGGCCGTCCTTCACAATCAGAACATCTTCTTCATCATAATTATCCAGGTCGAAGGGACCCGCCGCGTCATTCTTGAAGGAAATTACATCCGTATCTGCGTCATATTCCTTGAACAGAACCGGGTTGCCGCCGTTAGTTACTGCTACTATCTTATAAACTTCATTATCGTCGTTGAGGTATACCTTGAAGTATTCACCTAGAGGAACATCCAGGTTATCCGGATTTTCGTAGGCTGTGCCGTCAACTTCGATGTCTCCATCATCGTTTTTCTCAACGTCGTCGCTCTTCAGCAGGGTAGACTTAACGTTGATGTAGGCAATCTCATCGTCATCTTCATTATAAACCACATCTACTTTATGGTTGACCAAGTAGGGCACGATTAGACCGCCCACAATGTTGGCATCTTCTGCTAAAGTAGCCTCGGTCAGGTTGGTATCTTGAGTATCTACAGTGATAACAAACTTGCCGTCATTATCAACTTTCCATCCGGTTACCGTCAGGTCTTGAACAAAGGACTTGCCGGAGAAGTTTTCAGCCAACAAAGTGGTAGTGGTATCAACTACAAAGTCTTCCTTCTCATCATCCCAGTTAGCTACGTTCGTATCAAGGGCAGTAGAAGTCAGAATGGCTACGTCCCCACGAGGTGCAGGCGTACCAGTTACAAAGGTAACGTCTTTAATTAGTTCGATCTTGGCAGCTTCAATCAGGTAGTCATAGGGCCATTCACCGGAAAGCCTGTCATCATAGCCCAGCAGTCTCATTAAGACTGTTACAACCTGCTCGTAAGTTACCTCGTCGTTAGGACCAAAACGTCCGTCGCCGTAACCTTTCACCAATCCCTTGGCGGTAGCCAGGTTGATCCACCCGGTATACCACTCGTTAGCAGGCACGTCAGTGTACTGGCTGACGCTTGCCAGCATGTCGGCCTCTTTCTCGGTATAGCCGGCAGCAATAACCGCAATCTTGGCAAATTCTGCACGGGTAATAGTAGCACCGGGCTTGAAAGTCCCGTCGGGATAGCCGTTGATGATTCCGAGTGCATTTAATTTGACAATGTCACCTTTTGCCGGGGAATCGTCAATGTCGCTGAATACAGCGGCACTGGCTACGCCGGCCAGGCTGAGGACGAATGCTGCTACGACTAAGAGTACAAGTAACTTAGAGTACCTCTTCATTCTTCTTAAATCCCCCTTTTCTTCCTTTTTTGGTTTCTCCTCTTTCTCTCTCTAAAACCTTTTACACTGTTTGAGGAACTGCTTCACTACCCTGAGCCATCCCTCCTTTCAAATATTTTTGAAGCTCATTAAAATCTAAAGGTTGTAACCCTTTAGCAAGCCGTATGGAAAATGTCAAAGAACAAAGGCGCCATCCTAATGTTTATTACACCTTCAGATGAAAATTTCCTGCTATTTTTAGCCAAAATTTTACGTTAAATGTAACCGATGTGTCGTTTTATGTATAATTTTCACTCGCTTGGTTCATTATAGTTATTTTAGAGCATTTTGCCTGACTACTTCCTAATTATAACACAGCCCCCAGACAAGTCAACCGGTCCCATGAGGCACAAACCTCAGGAAATTTTGGGAAAAATAGATTCTTTCAAAACCAGGAAAACCAGCCGGGGCAGAACCAACATGCGTTTGTAGCGCCAGGGTTCCTGAAGCAGGCGAAACAGCCACTCCAGGTGCAGGCGCTGCATCCATTTGGGGGCCCTCTTCTTTCTTCCCGCTATGACGTCAAAGCTGCCCCCCACTCCTATGGAAACCGGAACGTTTAATTCCTGCATGTGCCTGCGTATCCAGTATTCCTGACGGGGGGCCCCTAGAGCTACGAATAGGATGTGAGGACGTGCCTGCCGGATTTTTGACAGCAGGGCCTCTTCTTCATTGGACGCGGGATAACCGTGAAAGGTTCCCGCTATTTGCAATTTCGGGTAATTTTTTTTAAGATTGCGGGCGGCCTCCTCCGCCACTCCCGGTGCGGCGCCGAAGAGAAACAGCCGCCAACCGGTACGTTCCGCTTCCTTCACCAGCCGGTACATCAGGTCTATCCCCGTCACTCTCTCTGGCACCGGCTGTTTCAGGCGCCGGGCGGCCCAGACTACCCCTGCTCCGTCCGGCGTTACCAGGTCGGCCGTGTTAATCAGTTCCTTGAGGGCCTGGTCTCGCTGCGCCCGATACAGGATTTCGGCGTTGAGGGTCACGACCTGATGAGGATTACCTTCTGCTATGAAACGAGCAATCTCCTGTACAACTTGTTCTGTATCAAGAGCATCGACCCTGGTTCCTAGTACGTTTACCTTCATTTGCTACCCTCACCTATAAATACGATAGAAAGATAGTTTTTCTTGCACTTTTTTTAAATAATTTAGTACCAATTTTTTAGTGGCGGGTAAAAGCATCGATGATTTTTTGCAGTTGTTCGTGGTCAGGCTTCCAATAGCTGAGCCCGTTTATGTAAGTTGGTTCCCCGGGCACCGTCTTAGCCTCTATGGATATTTCCTCCACTTCTTTAAAGGCGGCGGTAAGAGAAATTATCTCCGTTAAGCTGAGGTCCGTCCGGGTATTCGCCCAAATCTCCTGGATTATGCCGGGCAGTTTGGGGAGATTCTTCAGGCGCAGTGCCTGGTCGGCCAGCAGTTGTAGAAATTTTTGCTGCCTCTCGATCCGGCCGATGTCCCCCCTGCCGTCGCTGCGGAACCGGACATACTGCAACGCCTTCTGTCCGTCCAGAGTCTGGAGCCCCGGGTAGAGATTGATGCCTTCCGGAGGATAGTGCATTCGTTTTTCCACGTTGATCTTTACCCCGCCCAACAGATCAATGACCTTTATAAACCCTTCAAAATTGACCTCCACGTACCCGTCCAGGGAAATTCCCAGGAAATTTTCCACTGTCTTAACCATCAATTCCGGTCCACCGTAGGCGTGGGCGTGGTTGATCTTCTCCCGGCCCCGGCCCGGGATTTCTGCGTAAGTGTCTCGGGGAATGGAAAGCAGCCTGACGGTCTTTTCTCCTGGGTCAAGAAAGGCAACCATAATAGTATCCGCCCGGGAAGTCTCGTCCTCCCGCTGGTCCACTCCCAGAAGCAGGATATTGAATCGCTTAAGATTTCTGCTCCCTGTATCCGCCAGAGCCTGCCCGTCCCGCTCCCCGGAATCTACCCCCGGGGACAGCCAACTGTCGGTAATGCGAAAACCGATATAGGTAAAGGCACCAAAAAAGACGATAATGAGTAACAACCAGGTCAGTGTCCCGGAAATAACCCGCCGCCTTTTTTTCCTGCGGCGCTTCAGCCCGGTTGTACCCCGAGTGCCCCAGAATTCCTCGTCGAAGCTGAGATTATTTCTGTGGTTTTCTTTCATGCCGTACTCTCCCCTGCAATATTCTACATAATTTAGGCTGTTTCAGGAGAGTTCGACATGTTTCCGGCCAGTCCTTCCACCTGCGGCCATTTTTTTATTACAAGAAACGCCTAGCGCAAAAGCCGGGCAATTTCCCGGACCTTCCCGCGGTCCGGTTCCCAGTACCATAAGCCATCTATCTTTAAATTTTTGCCCGGTATTACCACTGTAGTTACCGGGACATCCTTCACCCGATAAGCAACCCTACCCAATTGGGTTAGCGTCTGGGCAGACAAATCCGTCTCTACGTACTCTCTCGCTATTTTAATCATACCCGGGAGTTTGCTTAGACTCTGCAACCGCAACAGTTTTCTCAATAGTAGCTCCAAAACCTGCTGCTGCCTTTTGGCCCGTCCGATGTCCCCTTCTTTAGTATAGCGGTAACGGGCATAAGCCAGAGTATCTTCCCCGTTCAGGGTCTGATACCCCGGCTGCAGGTCAATCCCTTCCGGCGGGTAATACATGCGTACCGGTACTTCTAAATCTATACCGCCAACCAGGTCCACCAACCTGACGAAACCCCGAAAGTCTACAATAACGTAGTGATCAATGGTAATGTCCAGAAATTCCTCTACAGTACGGCGGGCCAGGTCTATGCCTCCGTAAACGTAGGCCGCGTTAATCTTGTCCCAGGACCCTTTGATTTTCACCCGGGTGTCCCGGGGAATAGAGACGAGATATATTCCCGGCTTTTCCGGGTCGATACGGGCCACCATGATGGCATCAGTTCTTCCCGGCTCTTTTTGATTTTCCCGGGTATCCAAACCCAGAATTAGAACGTTTATGGGCGGCAAGCCGGGTTCCTCGGTTTGTGGCGGAAAATCTTCTTCCCCGGAAGGTATCTCCCGAGAGTTTATATAGCCTGACAGGCCTAGATAAAAGGCGATGATGAATAGGATGCCGGCCAGATACCAGCCAAAAACTTTCTTCCAGTAACCGCTCACGGGCACTTCCTCCCTACAGCAGCCAAAAAGCCTCACCCTTTTCAAGGGAGGCTTCGGCCGTTCGCTTTAAGGAGTAATAGTAACTGTCTGTGTCTTGCCGTCCCAAACAACTGTTGCCCCGAAAAACTCGCTGACTACCCTAACGGGTACCATTGTACTGCCCTCGACCAGCAGAGGAGCAGTATCCAGTTTAATCTCCTGCCCGTTAAATCGAGCCTGATGAGAATTGATCTTTAGCTCTAAAGTTGCCCCGTCACGGCGGTAACTAACTGTGCGGGTGGAGGGCTCCCAACCGATAGCCGCTCCCAAAGCCTCCCCGACAAACCGGAAGGGAACCATGGTCCTTCCTCCCTTAGTAAAAGGAGCAACCAACAGTTCCTTTGGCTGCATGCCGATGTAGGCCGTCTTCTTACCAATAGTCAATACTATTTTAGGCTTGATACTTTCCTTCAGTTCCTGAACCCTGTTTTCCAGCACAGTGACCTGAGCCGATAGAGCTTCCAACTGCTCCTGCAGTTCCAGATATCGCGCTTCTATGTAATTATCAACGTAGCTTTTGGTTACTAAAGGATCTCCTTCTCCCCCCGGCTCGGGAAGAGACGCCTGTACTCCTGAGACGATAAAGTATGCGGTCAGAACCAGCACCGTGAGCAGGACTAACCAGCGACGCCTATAAATCATTTTCTTGCCCCCTTGAGATAGTAAATTTTATAAAGAATAATTTTTCAGAATATTGACAATGTCATAGATGATAAGTATAATTATTAGTGAAAAGGATAACATAGAATGGTTCGACACCGAAGAGACAATTCCTGTTTTATCGGGTAAGAAAAAATTACCACTTATTTTGTTCAAAAAATTTTTACAAAAGGAGCAGGAATTTTTCGATATTTTTAGAATAAATTCACTTACCAAGGGGAATTTTATTTTAAAAGGGATTGCACCTCATTTCACTAAGTTTGAAGAATTTTTTATTCTCCTTTTTTGTACTTGTGTTCACAAAAACAAACTTCCGGAAAGGGGGTTCAAAGTATGGCTGATCTTGCTCAACTGCGCCGAAGACGAAATCACTTAATAGATGAGTGGGTCAACGCTAAAGAGAATGACAAAATTAAGATACTGGTTAAGATTATGGATATCGATGAGCAGATTGAAGAAGACAAAAAGAAAAGCCGCAAGCGAAATATAATGTGATCCCCACCTGAATTCAGCACGGTGCTACACCGTGCGTTAATTTTTTTATCTGGTAAATTGGTATATCAGGCCGGTCAGGAATTGCTGTTCCAACGGTCTTGATGGGATAATTACCTTTTTAATAGATCTGGTATCGATTGAAGTAGCAATGCGAAAATGTACCAGGAGGTTTTCCAGGGTAAGGGGGAAGTCGGTATCCACATAGTTTTTGAAGGTCATAACCAGACGGGGAAGGTGAACGAAGTATACCTGAGGCTTGGTAAGCTCGCGGACCAGGGCTCCCAGAATTTCCTCATCGTAGGGAGTTACTCCCATGGTAAAGATTTCGGAAAGGTTTACTTCCCACTCCGAAACAACAATAGGATCGATGAATCGGCTGACCTCGTCGAGAATGGCCTTATCTATACGAAGGTAATATTTGATTTCAATTTCCATGGCCTTTTCTAGGGCTGCCTCCAGGGCTTTAATTCCCCTACGGTAATACAAGGAAGCCAGAGATTCGCCGGTCAGAACCGTTTGGGGATGAAAAAACACGGCTACTGATTTCATATTCTCTTTGTAGTTGATACTGTAGACGGAAATCATACGGACCTTTCCTTTTTCAATTCCCACAAAAAGAACGTTCAGGTTGTCGGTTAGACGATTAAGGTGGTAAATGCTCGTCCCCGAGGTTTGTGATTCAGCAAGCAGAACGTCACGATGGTCCTTACGGGGTAAGGAAAAATTGACCCCTGAATCGGCATTAAGGCTATCTGTCAGGTTCAGGTTAAGATAGTATCCGGACGAGAGATAAAGCAAAAAAGAAAAAAAGAACGCGATGACCAATACCGCTTTAAGTAACCTGCCCATGCTCATTTCCTTTCCTGGCTAAGTCCTAAGTTATTATTGGTCAGCATGGGCGGAATTATACAAATTTAAAAGCACCGCCCCTTTGGACAGTGCCTCTAAATTACTTTTTTGGAAATAATTCCACTGCTCTGCAGAACATTTAGCATAGACAGTGCCTTGCCGGTACCTAAGGCCACACAGGAGATCGCATCCTCCGCTACATGTACCGGCAGTCCCGTTTCCTCCCGCAGGAGGATGTCCAGACCGTGTAGCAGTGAACCTCCACCGGTCATCACTATGCCTTTATTGATTATATCGGCCGCCAACTCGGGAGGAGTTTTTTCCAGCACTTCCTTAACGGCGCCTACCACCGCTTCCACCGGCTCAGCCAGCGCCTCGTAGCATTCTACGGAGGTAACGGTAACCGTCTTGGGCAGACCGCTTACCAGGTCGCGCCCGCGAATTTCCAAACTGGTATTCTCCCTTTTCGCCAGAGGATAGGCGGTACCTATCTTTATCTTTAACTCCTCAGCGGACCGTTCGCCAATCATCAGATTGTACTCTCGCCTTATGTACCGGACAATAGCCTCGTCAAATTTATCTCCCCCTACCCGCAGCGACTTGCTACAAACAATTCCCCCTAAGGAAAGGACCGCAATGTCTGCCGTGCCACCGCCAATGTCGATCACCATGCTGCCGCTCGCTTCGGAAATGTCCAGCCCGGCTCCCAGGGCAGCAGCCAAAGGCTCCTCTATCAGATATGCCTGTCGCGCTCCCGCCTGCAGGGCCGCTTGGCGCACAGCTCTCTCCTCCACACCCGTTACCCCGGAGGGAATACACACCATTACTCTCGGTTTGAAGAAGAAACGCCGGCCGCAGGCCTTATTGATAAAGTACCGGAGCATCTTCTCCGTCGTGTCATAATCGGCTATAACACCTTCCCGCAGCGGGCGGATGGCAATAATGTTGCCGGGTGTACGGCCAAGCATTCGCCTCGCCTCTTCCCCGACGGCAAAAATCTGGCCCGTATCTCGCTCAATAGCTACGACTGAAGGTTCATTTAAAACAATTCCTTTGCCCTTAACGTAAACCAACACGCTGGCCGTGCCCAAATCTATTCCGATGTCCGTGCCCCATCCGAGCATTGTGTAACTCCTCTCTATAAAAATGCTTGTCCGAATAGCGCATACAAGAAAAGAAAGC